>WQYK01000118.1 GCA_009781275.1 Bacteroidales bacterium
AGAACATTCACTCATATCCTCTTCGGTACACCCGACTGCAGACAGGATAAGAATCATGGCTAATAATTGATTTTTTTTCATGGCGGTCATTTGGTTGATTTGTTCTCTCAGTCGTTATTTATACGATTAGCGCCCTGCGGGAGCATCACCCCCCGCAAGGCTATTAGGGGCATGAAGCCACTATTTTTTTAGATATTGGGATCAACGGGGGTCTCTTCCCAAGTTACCGGAACAACGGTAACATCCACCTGGATGGGCTTTACGCCGGGGTCCGGGCTCATGTTTTCAAATTTGATCACCAGGCTGGCAGTATTGATGGTGTACATCATTCCTCCTTCAAGATTGGCGATGGGGGCTTGGGTACTTTGGTTTTTAAAACCATTGATGGTGATAAATTGGGGATCGACTATTTCTTGTCCGTCAACAAAAACGTCGGTGAATTTGATAATCACCTGGGGAGTGGTCGAAACAAAGAGGTTGTAACCCCAAACACCATTGGCGGTTGTGGGCACAACAGTTGTTTCTACGTCAGTATCAAAATTCTTGTTTACCGCGTCAAAAACGATTCCTTGGTGTGTTGAAGGGAAAATAGCGCTTCCGCTTTCATTGTAGTCAACATCAATAATGCTGCCAATGAATGTGCTTCCTGTGCCGTTGAGTTGCATGGTGCGATAGTAGCCGTTAATAAAGATACCTGCCACAGTGCCGGTGACGTCTCCGTCAAAGGTCATGCCTTTGATTTGGATACGGGATACTTTGGTAGAGAGCGTAATGATAGCGGTCTTTTGATCGGCTTCGATGCCGGCAACAAGGGGTGCGCTGCCAAGAGTTGTTACGCCAGTATAGTCTCTTTGATCTCTAACGTCCATGCTATTAGCAAGATAGGATGATATTGTATTTCCAACAGCGGGAGCGTCTAAGTTTGCATAAAAGCCTGTGTTGGTGATCAAGTATACATCTTTAGAGTTACCGGGGATACCGCCCAGAACTACAGGAGTAGATCCAAGTTCGCTGTTTTTGATGTTGTTGCCGCTCACGTCGGTTGCGTCGTCAGAGATTGTGAAAACTCTGGTAATAGCGCCGTTGGCACTTACAAAACAGAGGTAGCCATCGTTGATCTCTACAGTAGTTCCCGGGACCGCAGTTGCTCCGTCAGCGCGGGTTGATGCGTTTTTGAAATTAAGGGTTACTTTGTACATGTCGGCCGAAGGAACAATTCCCTCTTCTTTGCTGCAGCTAGAAATACCTAAAACGAGGGTGGCAGCTGCCATTGCGATTAATTTAAATGATTTCATTGTTTAAAAATTTAAAAAAGTTAGTTGTGTTTTGATGTTTTTGTATTACGTTTGTATTCAAAATTGAGTTGATCGATTTTTTCTGCTGTTTGGTTACGGTGCAAAGGTATGGGGCGATAAAAGCGTATTCCAAAGAAAATCAATCATATTATTTTATACCGCTATAAGAATTTTTTATAATGACTATCTATGTATACTAATTTTCAAGCCCATTTGACCCGTGAGTTGGAAACAATAAAAAGCGCCGGACTCTATAAAAACGAACGCATTATTACATCGGCCCAGCAAGCGGTGATTAAAATCAGCACCGGAGAGGAGGTGCTCAACTTTTGCGCCAACAACTATTTGGGGCTCTCTAATCACCCTGAGCTGATTAGGGCTGCCAAAGAGGCTTTGGACACCCACGGCTACGGCATGTCGAGCGTGCGGTTTATTTGCGGAACACAAGATTTGCATAAGGAGTTAGAAGCTCAAGTCGCTCAATTCTTTGGCATGGATGACGCCATTCTTTACGCCGCCTGTTTTGACGCCAACGGCGGGGTGTTTGAGCCACTCTTAGATGAAAAAGACGCCATTATCTCCGACGCCCTTAACCACGCCTCTATTATTGACGGGGTGCGTCTTTGCAAGGCGCAGCGATACCGTTACGCCAACGCCAATATGGAGGAGTTGGAAAATTGTTTAAAAATTGCGCAAGCCCAACGCTTTAGATTAATTGTCACCGACGGCATCTTCTCTATGGACGGCAACGTGGCTCCTTTGGATCACATTTATGCCCTGGCGCAAAAGTATGACGCCATGATTATGATCGACGAGTCGCACTCCGCCGGCGTGGTAGGAAAGACAGGACGCGGCGCCACCGAGCAGTTTGACCTCAGGGGTAAAGTAGAGATTATTACCGGAACATTGGGCAAAGCTTTTGGCGGCGCCATCGGCGGTTTTACAACCGGTAAGCAGGAGATTATTGACATGTTGCGGCAACGCTCCCGCCCCTACCTCTTCTCCAACTCGATCCCTCCCTCTGTAGCGGCAGCCGGCATTAAAATGTTTCAGATGATGGCGCAAACCTCTGCATTACAAGATAAGCTGCATGAGAACACCGCCTATTTTACCCAAAAAATGATGGCGGCGGGGTTTGACATCAAACCCACCCAAAGCGCTATTTGCGCCCTCATGCTCTACGACGCCAAATTGTCGCAGGAGATGGCGGCCAAAATGCTCCAAGAAGGGATCTATGTGATTGGATTCTACTACCCTGTAGTGCCTAAAGACCAAGCGCGCATCCGCATCCAGATCTCAGCCGGACACGAACGCGCGCACTTGGATAAAGCTGTCGCTGCTTTTATTAAGGTGGGGAAGGAGTTGGGGGTGATTACATAAGCTCCCAACGAGGAATCAGTCCTCCCTTACGAAATTGAATACTCCTCCTCCTTGTCTCAATACCATTGTCTTGTCAGTTTGATTAAATTCCATTACGACACCTGCCTGTACAAATTCAAACTTGTCTTCTCCTGTTGCTTCCAGAGGGAAAGACGGTTGCCCGGCGCCTTGTCCGAATAACCTGCCATTGGCTTTGGTTATGATCATTTTTAATGGTAATTGACTGCTTGAATAGACACCCAAATATTTATCCAATACCTCGTCAGATAGATGAACTGTTTTAAATTCAGGTATTTCATAAGGCTTATTAAAAATGGCGCTCAATATAGCAATGGTAATATCATTCCCTCTATAATTTAATCCGTTGGCGGTATAAGCAAACGAAATTTTGCTATCAGGAAAGTAAGCAAACAGTGAGCCAAAACCGTCTATATTGCCTCCGTGTCCAAAAGCAATATGTTCGTAAAATGGGAGTGGAGTTAATCCCATTCCAAAACGTTCTATGGGGGTTTTCATTTGTTGTAAACTATTTTCGCAAACCAGCTCCCCATTGAAAAGAGCCTCGCCAAACAAGAGTAAATCAACAGGAGTAGAAACAATGCCTCCCGCTCCCAATGGAATTGACATGTCTGTTTCGGTTGATATTATCCAGCCTTCGGCGTATCTGTACGAATTGCACTCATTGTCTTTTATGTTTATTTTCTTTCCGTAATACGTATTTTTCAAGCCTGTTGGTTTGATTATTTTTTCTTCAAGTATTTTTACAAATGGTTTTTGGTAAATTTTTTCAAGGATATAACTCAGTAAAACAAAGTTTGAATTGCTGTAACTTGTTTTAGTGTCAGGCTCAAAATCACTTCCTCCCCTAACTATTATTTCAATCATTTCTTGCTCTGTTTTTGGTTGCGTATGCCAGTCTAAATATGAAATATCAGCCGTGAAATTGTGTATTCCACTTCGGTGATAAAGCAATTGCTTGATTGTTATTTTGTTGGAGTTTTTTATTGTTGGAAAAAAATGGTCAATCGTTTGGTCTATTTCCAATTTACCCTCTTCAATTGCCTTGAAAATCAATGTAGATGTGAATGTCTTAGATATTGAGCCTATTCTGTATTTTGAATTTTCATTCGTTTTTTGTTCATGTTCAATATCGGCAAAACCAACGGATTTTGCATATATCAATTCTCTATTGTGAGAAACGGCAACACTTCCCATAAACCTGTTATTGTTTGCGAGTGCGTCTAAATAAGCGTCTAATTTTGCTTTGTCAAATTGTTGAGAAAGTCCCGCAAAGCAGATTAAACTTGCTGCTAATGATAAAATGAATCTCTTTTTCATGTCCGTTTTATTTTAACTTTTTGTTCAACGCTCCCATCTTTGCTCCCAGCGCTCCCACTTACGCTCCCACTGACTCCAGTCGCGATGGGTCCAATTGTCCCGATAATAGGAGCGGCCTGAACCGGCGTAAAAGCGTATGTTTCCTTTTGAGATGCGCGGAGCGCTCCGGTCAAAGTGATGATGATAGGGGGATGTAAGCACCACTTGTTTCCCTTGAGGCAGATAGACCAACACCTCGCCCATATTGCCTTGCCATTTATTGTTTTGAGAAAACACGTCCGGCAACAGCGTCATGAGCGAATCTTGTAGCGTATAGGCAGGAATCGACTCATCTGCACGTATGAAAGCCTCTTGTAAACGGCGGCCTGCTGCAATGCCGGTAAGTCTTATGCGCATGGGCTGTTCGGACTCAACCCGTACAATTCGTATGCTGGGATAGACAATCGCCTTTAGGCTTTGCCGCTCTCCTTCAAACCACGCCAAAAATGACTTAGATGCGTTTGCTTCCATCCATAAGTCTTTGCCCGGTATCTCATCAGGGGTGATATACTGAATATAAAGGGTGTCCGATTGCATCGGCACAGAGATCTCTTTGCGCGCCTTCTCTACGCCTCCGTAGTAGGGCCTGACAGCGATCGAGAACATGGCAACCAATCCGATGATTGAGAATATCCACGCAATAAAAATGACTACGCCTAAATAGACTCTTTTAGACTTAAAATTAAAAACCAACTTAATCCCGCCATAGAACATGCCTACAAAAGGAAGTAAAACCACAAGCGCTATCAACAATTTGAACCAGAATAAACTGCCATTAAAAGCAATCAGGGAGAAAGCCCCGTCCGGCAATAATCCGTACGCCCACGACGCCGAAAAGATCATCGATATGGGCAATGCGACCAACATAGGAATGGAAATCAACAACAGGATGATACCTACGCAAAAAGCGATCACGCGCCCAACTCCCTGCGCCATCTCCGTCCCCACTCCTGCCGCGCCTCGACGCACTTCACGTTCAACATATTCAGCGCCTCTCTTTACCCGCTCCTGAATACCCGAAAAATCGGGTCGTTCGCCGCGCATCTCACACTTTTGGGCTACCGTTCTCGCTGCCGGAACAATGATCCATAAAATGATATAAACAAGAATGATCCATCCTCCTCCTCCAAGGTTAATATGCATATTATGAGGAGTCCAGTAGCGAAGAATCCCAATCGATGAGAATATCGAAGAGAACAGCGCCAAAGCCACAAAAATAACCCTCACGAGCAAAGGCTCTACATGAAACCAGCCCGCTATAC
>WQYK01000119.1 GCA_009781275.1 Bacteroidales bacterium
CATTGACACGTATGGCATAACCCTCTATTTTTGTACGGTTAACTCATCCATCATCATGATCTCCATATTTATTGCCTTTGGCGTCTTTCTGATAACAATTATCGTAGTTATCTACCTTTATAATAAGTTAGTTACATCAAGGAACCGCATGCAGGAGGCTTGGAGCGGAATTGATGTTTATCTTAAAAAGAGGCACGATTTGGTTCCTGCTTTGGTGACTACGGTTAAGGGGTATGCCACGCACGAAAAAGAGACCTTTGAAGAGGTTACCCGATGTCGCTCGAGTGCGATGCAAGCCAAAGGGCAGGAAGCGCGCATAGAATTGGAAACGGGCTTGGAGAAGGCTCTTGGGCAGCTCATGGTGGTTGCGGAGAGTTATCCCGATCTAAAGGCCAATATTAACTTTTTGGAGCTGCAAAAGCAGTTGTCTCAGATAGAGGAGGATTTGTCGTACGCCCGCCGCTACTACAACGGCACGGTGCGCGAACAGAACATCAAGATTGAGAGTTTCCCCTCTAATGTGGTAGCCAATATGTTCCGTTTTGATAAAGGGACATTCTTTGAAATCGACAAAACCGAAAAAATGGTGCCAAATGTATCGATATAGTACACTTATCTTTTTGCTCTTTTGGCTGACCGCAGCGGTTGGACAACCCAAAGAGCGCATCATTAGCTTTCACTCAGACATTTTGATTGAAGCTGATGGACGTATTGAGGTGGCAGAGCACATCAAAGTGTATGCAGCCGGAGACGAAATCAGGCGCGGTATTGTGCGTGAGCTGCCGCTCTATCGTAAGAACAATGTGGGAAAGCGAGTTCGTATTGAGCCAAATATCATAGCGATCAAACGCGATGGGGTCGCTACTAAATACGATGTTGAGTACGAAGGCGGGAATATGCTCGTTTATATTCGCGATAAAGAGGTGCTGCTCAGACCGGGCGAGTATGACTTTACCGTGGTTTATGATTGTTACGGTCATATCGGCTTTTTTGACGATTTTGACGAACTCTACTGGAATGTGACGGGTTGGTGGTTCTTTCCCATTGAAAAAGCATCGGCGTCTATTACACTGCCCGATCACGCAAAAGCTATTAGGACAAACTACTATACAGGCGTCCAGGGCGCTGTGGGTAAGGATTGCAGGGTAGAAGACCATGGGAATGTACAGCGATTCACCACAACCCGGCAATTTGCGCCTTATGAAGGTTTGACCGTTGCGGTGGCCTTTCCACGGGACATCATCACCCGCCCTCCGCCGCCCACCAAAGGGGAGGTGTATTGGAACAAGAACGGCGCTACCATCAGCGGATGGGGAGGTGTATTGATTTGTCTGTTTTACTTCTTTACCAGCCTCTCTAAAGTAGGGAAGCGCCCTGTAAAACCGGTGGCGATCCCCACCTTTAAGCCGCCCCGCGACTTGTCGCCGGCTTCAATCCATTACCTCTCTACGCGGCAGCACAATAAAAAAGCATTTACGGCAACCCTTGTTGAGATGGCTGTAAAGGGGGCCATGTCCATCCTGTGCAAAAAGGAGGGCAAGTACTCATTGAAAAAGTATTCATTGGTCAATAAACTCAATACGGAGCGATTGCGTCCTGAACAGATCAAAGTGCATACCACAATTTTTGGCGACTCCCAAACAGAAGTAAATGTAGACCAGACAAACTACCTCAAGTTTTTTAACGCCGATACCGAACTCAAAAAATCGATGGAGCATCAGTGGAACCTTAAAGATTTTTTTCGTGAAAACAGGGGACACTCTGCGATTGGCGGCCTGATCCTTCACCTCATTTTTACCTCCTACCTTTTTTTGACGAGCGATACCCAAGGGCCCTTTTATGCCCTTGCCATGGCCTCTCCCTTTGTCATCTCAGCCTTTGTTTACTGGTTGTCGTCAGGATTGGCGGTAAAGCCCGGATGCACGAGTTTGGTCGCAGCGCTGTCGTTGGGTTTGCTGGGCATGATGTCCGTTTTGGTCGACGATGAAATGTCGGCAGCCATTCACTGGCCATCGGTACTCTTTTTTGCAGGAATGTCCATCTTCTATATTTGGTATGCAAAACGCATCAAAATGTTCACTCCCGATGGCGCCCGATTGGCTGCCGAAATGGAAGGATTTAGGATCTACATGAAAACAGCAGAAGAGCACCGCCTCAACCTGCTCACCCCACCCGAACGAACCCCCGAACTGTTCGAAAAGCTCTTACCTTACGCCATAGCCTTGGGAGTGAGCAACGAATGGTGTAAAAAATTTAACGACGTATTGAAGCAGTTTAACTACAACACACAATGGTACAAAGGAAATGAAGATTTTGCCGCCATTGGCTTTGCATCCTCTTTTGCTTCGTTGAGCTCCTCATTCGGTTCTTCGGTCACCAGCGCTTCATCATCATCCGGCTCCAGCGACTGGAGTTCCGGCAGCGGGGGCGGAGGTTACTCCGGCGGCGGGGGTGGCGGAGGCGGGGGCCGGGGCTGCTAATCCCAAGCATTGAGTATTTATACTCATAAAAAATGAGTAGAAATACTCATTGATATGCATCAGTCTATTTTGTATCTTTGTTGCAATTTAACGCAGCATATTTAACGTAGCATAAAAATAAAACCCAAACATTTTTTTAAATTACAAACAACTTAAAACCAAAACAAAATGAAAAGTAACATGTTGCTAAAAGTATCAGGAATTCTGATGATCATTGGTGGTATTGTCACCATCATCCTGGGTATTATTGCCCTATTATTTACAGGCGCTGCAGCTGCTATTGGAGCTAAATCAGGTCTTTTGACTATGGCGAGTCTCTTTATACTCGTCAACGGTATCGTGAGTTTGATAGCCGGTATTATCGGCGCTAAGAATGCAGCCAAGCCCCAAATGGCTCAAAAATGCATCGTATGGGGTAGCTTAACTGCGCTGATGTGCATCATAGGAAACATCATCTATGTGATTGCCGGCACAGGTCTTAATTACACCAACTTATTCATTGGACTGATATTGCCTGCAATTTATCTTTTAGGCGCATTCCAACTCAAGGGCAAAGCTTAATTGGCTTTGTCTGATCGGTAGTAGTGGACGTAGCGGTAGCCTTTGGGACAACCGCTGCGTCCCCTGATATCGGAAATCAAAAAAACAACCATTTTAACTCTTTAAAAAATCAAAACAATGAAAAAAACACTATTTCTACTTGTTGCAGTCGGCGTGTTTATGCTGATTGGATGCGGCGGCTCAGGTTCGGGCGGCGGCAAAGTTTCCGGAGAAGTCTACACTACCCAAGAGATGAGTGTACTTGCTCCAAAAGGCTGGAAGGCATTTTCTGCTTTGAAACCCGGTACAACAGACGAATATCGTGATGACCAAGTGAATGTTCACAAAGGCGCCAAAGTTCCGCTTGACCAGTTTAACACTTCGGGCATTGTGATTAACTATTGGGAAGACGCAAAAAATGTAATGGCGCCTCCCAAGTCGTGGTACGAAAATGTAGAGGAAATCGCGCCCTTTACCTTAGGCAACTACCAATGGGAAGGTTTTACCGGAGAGAGGTCAGATATCACCTACGGTATACTTTGGACGATCAACGCAGAAGAACGGTTCCAGGTCGTTGCCTTCTTAAAATATCGTGGTATGGAAATATCTCTTGAAGATGCAGATGTAAAGGCAATCATTGCCAGTATCTCAAAAAAATAGCAAACACGTGAAAAGAAAAGCTTTTACCCTACCCTTTGTGAGCGTGGGAGCCATAGCGTTCTTGCTCGTCGGATGGATCACGCTCTCTTCATTCAAAACAAATGATGCACCCATCGAAGTGACCATTTCAGGAAACATTCATCCGACCAAACATACTCCCGGACAAAGCGGAACCATTACTTTTAGCCGTTTTCCTGTTACTGTACAGGAGTTTACGCAAATCCGTGAAATGATCGGCGACAAGCCTCACGGCGCTGCTGCACTGCAAATCATGGCCTACGAAATGTACCGGCACAACAGAACCATCGGAGAGCAGTGTATTAGGCTCAACAATACCACCAACAACATCAACTCGTCGACCGGTCGCCTGAGGGAGTTGTTTGGCAACGACCCCAATTATCAGCGTCCTTATCAGATGGCCGCTTTTATAAAAGGGGCTACGCCCCAAAACGGCTATAACCCAACAAAACCCTACAAGATAGAAGTACGGGTGAACAGGGCGCAAAAATACCAATACAGCAACGACTATCAGACCACCGTGCTTTACCTTCAGGTACTCACTCAAGGGAAAAGTACGGGTGCAGAAGGGGTTGTTGTGCTTCAAACCCAGAAGCCCGGCGAACCAAGCAACGGGAAGTATTATATTGTAATGAGTTCTCCCGGTTTGTATTCATCGGTACAGGCCGCCTCTTTTACCTCGCCTTTTAGGGGATTAGAATAATCGAATCATCAGAAAGCAACCTTTAACTATGAGAAAAACACTTTTTTTAACAGCAACAGCCATCATGTTTATGCTGGTGGCTTCATGCGGAGAGGAGCAGGCAAACGACGCTTTTTTGCTTGTCCCCGGAGAACGGGCGGGCCTCTTCTTCCTAAATCGGGAATATGAGCCTGTAGAAACACTATACAAAGGGTATGGCTTTAGTGAGGAGGAAGATGATTGGTCCGGCATCAACATTTTATGCGACTCTGAAGTAGTACTGAGCTTTGACCGCATGACAGAAGAGGGAGAGGATACACAGATTGACAACACTGTAGGTAAACGCATTGCCATTTACAGCAGCGACTTTCTCACCGCCCAAAAGATAGGCGTAGGGGCATCGCTTCAAGATTTGTTGGATAACTACCCTACATACAGGATAGAAGTCGATTATATCCCGGAATATGATTATGCTCCCTTGGAATACGACGAGTATGACGACGTGGAGTCATTGTTTGAATACATCAGGCAAAACGGTTTTGAAAAAATCGACCCTTACGGAACTACTTTCTCATGCCTCGACGCAGATGGAGAGGAGTCCGGAATCAGATTCTACTTCTGGATTGCATACGACATCAACGAAAAGGTACTCACAAAAGAGACCAAAATTACAACCATCGTTATACATGCTGAAAAATGGGAAAGAGAATATACCGCTTGGTTTTAACCGCCGCCGCCCTGCTGATGTTGGCAGGGTTATCGTGCGAACAATCATCGAGCTCGTTGGAGTTTAAAACCATTGAGGTGAATGATTTTATGAAGCATCCCAAAGGAAAAGGGGATGCACAGGGCTTAGAGTACAAGATCAGCTTTACCTACCCCTCCGTTTATGGCGACAAAGCCGTTTTGGAAAAGTTACAGCGTGGCTTTA
>WQYK01000120.1 GCA_009781275.1 Bacteroidales bacterium
TATCAGAAATATTTTGAAGAAGATAAGGCGTTGGAGCGCCGTTTTCAGATGGTGATGGTGGACGAGCCTACGCCCGAGGAGGCGATCTCTATTTTGCGTGGTCTAAAGGAGCGTTATGAGAATCACCACAAGGTATTGATTAAAGACGACGCCATTATTGCTGCGGTGGAGTTGTCGCATCGCTACATATCGTCCCGTTTTTTGCCCGATAAGGCGATTGACCTGATGGACGAGGCTGCCTCCAAGTTGCGGCTGGAGATGAACTCCGTGCCCATATCGATTGACGAATCAGACCGCAAAATCCGTCAGTTAGAGATTGAACGCGAGGCGATTAAACGAGACGGAGACAAAGATAAGGTAGAAGCCCTGAGCAAAACCATTGCAGAGCTAAGTTCCGATCGCGATGTAAAACGAGCCAAGTGGCAGGAGGAGAAAAAAATCCTTGAATCGATTCAGCAAAAAAAGCAGGAGATTGAGAGCCTCAAATTGAGGGCTGATGAGGCGGAGCGTCGCGGAGATTACGGCTTGGTGGCAGAGATTCGCTACGGAAAAATTCAGGAAGCGGAGCGCGAAATCGAAGCGTTGAACAGGCAAAAAGAGTCGTTTAACTACACCTTTATCAAAGAGGTGGTCAACGACGAGGACATTGCAGAGGTGGTGGCGCGGTGGACAGGGATTCCGGTGAAGAAGATGTTGCAGAGCGAGCGCGATAAACTATTGCACCTAGAAGCGGAGCTGCATAAACGGGTCGTTGGGCAAGACGAGGCCATTGGCGCCATTGCCGACGCCATTCGTCGCTCACGTGCGGGGTTAAGCGACCCCAAGAAACCCATTGGCTCATTCCTCTTTCTGGGGACAACAGGAGTGGGAAAAACCGAACTGGCGCGCGCCTTGGCCGACTACCTCTTTAACGACGAAAACCTCATGACCCGAATCGACATGAGCGAATATCAGGAGCGCCATACTGTGAGCCGATTGGTGGGCGCGCCCCCCGGCTATGTGGGCTACGACGAAGGGGGCCAACTGACCGAAGCGGTACGCCGCAAACCCTACTCCGTTGTCTTATTAGACGAGATAGAAAAAGCGCACCCCGACGTCTTTAACACCCTTTTGCAGGTATTGGACGAGGGGCGGCTCACCGACAACAAAGGGAGAACCGCAGACTTCAAGAACACCATTGTGGTGATGACCTCTAACATTGGCTCCCACATCATTCAGGAGCAGATGAACGAGATGTCGGAGTACAATAGGGAGCAGATTTGGGAGCGTTGCAAAATCGATGTACTCGACCTGCTCAAGAAGAGCATCCGCCCCGAATTTCTCAACCGGATTGACGAAATCATCATGTTCCACCCCCTGACCCGCGACCACGTAAAAGAGATTCTCAAAATCCAGTTGAACGGAATCGGAGAGATGCTGAAAAAGCAACAAATCGAGCTGGAAATCACCGAATACGCCTTAGACTACTTGGCGAGCAGGGGCTACGAACCCGCTTACGGCGCTCGCCCAATTAAGCGGGTTTTACAACGGGAACTGGTGAATGAATTAGCCAAGAAAATCCTCTCGGGCCAAGTGCAAAACAGCAAACCAATTATTGTCGACAGTTTTGACGACGGACTGATTTTTAGAAACTAAACATACAGGAACCGCTTAATCTTTTGCGTCGCCGTCTTTTCAAACGGAAGCGGTTGTTCAATGATTTCGGCAATGCGTGAAAACTTATTGACACGCTCGTTGATATACGCTTTTAGTTCGGTTTTCAGCTTTTCGACCCTTTCGGTCATGTTCTTCACCGCCTCTTCTCGAAACTGATGCCACGCTTCAATCTGGGGATAGTTAAAGTGCACCATAGCTACCATTCTTCCCTTTACCTTAGCCACCAACGACTCTAATACAAGGTCATGCTCGTTGATAACTGCTTCGATCTCTTCTGGATAGATATTTTCTCCGCTGGGACCAATAATCATGTTGTCTTTTCTTCCCTTAATAGAGATATTGCCGTATTTATCAATTGATACCAAGTCTTTAGTTCTAAACCAACCGTCGGGTGTAAAGGCGGCATCGGTAAGTTCGGGTTCCTTAAAGTATCCCTCCATGACGTTGGGCCCTTTCACCTGAAGTTCTCCAATGTGGTGTTTGTTGGGTTGGGAAACGCGTACTTCAAGGTCTTTGAGGGCAGGACCGGTGGATTGAAAAGGCACCTTTCCCGGGATGGCTCCTGCAATCAGGGGCGAGGTTTCCGATAAGCCGTAGCCAATGGCGTAGGGAAAACCGGCGTCTTTGAGAAAATGCTCCACCACACCGTCCAGCTTGGAACCGCCGATCCCAAAGAAGCGGAGGTTGCCGCCAAAGGTTTGCAACAGTTTTTTTCCGGCGATCTTATGCAACATCCTGCGAATGGGATGGAACGAGTAGATCAGTTGCAGAAAGAAATTTTTGGTAAAGGTGGGGCGGATTTTGTTTTTGTAGATCTTCTCAACAATCAGCGGAACGCTTAACATAATAGAAGGCTTGACCTCCTGCAAAGCAGGCATCAGCAGGCTTGGCGTGGGTGCGCCGTCCAAGTACTGCACTGACGCTCCGTAGAAAAAGGGATAGAGCATCCCAATGGTACATTCGTAAGCGTGCGAGAGCGGTAGTACAGAGAGAAAAACATCTGACGGATATATGGGAAACAGATTGTAGATCATCTCAATATTGGACGATAAGTTTCTGTGATTCAGCACTACGCCCTTAGAAGTTCCGGATGTACCCGATGTGTAGATAATGGCGGCCATTGTCTCGGGTGCAGGATCGTCCGTAACGACAGGTTCTGCAGGTTGAATGTGCTCAACCTCCAAAGTGTCCATGCAGATCACCAACGACATTTTCTGTAGGATATGCTCAGCCACTTTGTACTTTAGCTTGTTGGATACAACCAGGACTTTTGACTCGGAGTGCTCTAAAATATTGGCGATCTCAAAGGCGGTAAAGTCGGGTAGAATAGGTACCACCGTGCGTGAAGAGGTGACGGCGGCAAAGTAGGCAACGCACCAATGGGGCATGTTGCTGCCTAAGATGGCTACCTTATCACCCTGGACTAATCCCGCCTGGTCAAAATGGGAGACAAGTTGCTGTGTAAGTTTGCCAAACTGCCGATAGTTTATGGCCTCTTTGCCAATGAAGGAGAAGAGAGGACGGTCAGAGAACGATTCGATGCTGTGAAGGAATCGGCTTTTTAATGTGGATGTGTGGTACTGTTCAGACATATTATTTATGTTATTCAAAAATAGAATTCTTTGGATATTTTCCCCTTACGCCCCTCTCTTTATACCATTGTCGAACGCGTTTGATGTCAGCCTGCTGGTCATCAGAAAGGAGCAGTTCTTCTACAATGCCTACCTCTTTTTTTCCCCAGTCAAACATGCCAAGGTAAACAGGGACATTGGCGGCTTTGGCTATGGTGTAAAATCCTCCTTTCCAGTTAACAGCCGGTTTTCGGGTGCCTTCCGGCGCAATGGCGACGTGGAGAATGTCGTGTGCGTTAAAGGCGTTTACAATTTGCTTGACCAAAGAGGCGCCTTTGGAACGGTCAACGGGAATGGCTCCCAATCTCCTTAATAATCCTCCGAGAGGCCAAAAAAAGAGCTCCTTTTTGATCAGAACAACCGCTCTTCCTCCTACGCTGGTGTAAAAAAGAAAGGAGATGATAAAATCCCAGACAGAGGTGTGCGGCGCACCCAAAATGATACATTTAGGTACGGGAACACAAGTGCCGATGCCTTTCCAGCCGAGACATTTTAAGAGAGAGGTGCAGAAGCGTCGGTTCATGTGCTGGAGGCGTTGTTTGTTTTAGTCTGAGAAAGGATGATTCCCACAATAATTAAAATTAATCCGACAAATGTAGTAAAAGCAATCTGTTCTCCTACAAAAATCGAAATAAAGAAAAGTGACATAAACGGAGCGAGAAAAACTAAGTTGCTTATTCTTGCTGTATTAGTCGAAAATTTAAGTGCTTTGAGCCACAGAAGAAAGGTGAGGCCCATCTCAAAAATACCGATATATACGGCCCCTGCTACGCCTTTCAGCGGGATAAGCGCCCAACTCCCGGGCATGATGCATTGAACGGGAATCAGGTAGAGAATGGTAAAAAAATAGGTAAGAATAAGTTTGTCAGACTCTTCGCGGGAGTCCCTCATATTGAGAATCCAATACCCTGCAAACATGATGCTGCCACAAAGAATGAGTCCAACTCCCACCGGATCGCCGTGTGACAGTGTGCTAAAGTTTCCGCGGGTAACGATCAGTACAAGGCCGGAAAAACTGATCAAACAAGCAATCATGGATTTAAAGCCGATTTTTTGCTTGAGCACTACCGCCGATAACAAAACCAATACGATCGGCCAGATGTAGTTGATGGTGCCTGCTACTTGTGTGGGTAAAATGGTATATGCATGTAACAAAAGCAGGTAATATACAAAAGGATTGATGAAAGCCGTAATGGCAGAGTAGGCGTATTGCCTGGGCGTATACCTAAAGAGCCTTTTCCAACCCCCTTGTATGAGGATGTAGACACCGGTAAAAAGAAACGCAGTAATGACGGTATAAAAGATGAGTTGATGCGGAAGCAGGTAGTCAAGAGTAAGCCTAAATGCGCTGCCGATGGTAGACCAACAGAGAACGGCGGCAAGAGCAAGCAAAAGTGCCTTTTTATCGTGCTTCATGGACGTTTAATGTTCAAATTATTTTTCAAAGATAGCAAAATGAGTTGATGGATTGATATTTTTTTTACCTTTGCGGGATGCAATGGAATTACTTTTGTGAATAAATGGGCATAAAGCAGATTATTCAAAACAGGCAACTGGCTTCTGTAAAGGCTTTTAAAAAGAAAGGAAAGTGGCGTCCAGGGGAAACATCTCTTCGGTTAGTGGGATTGATTTTATGTCTTGAAGATGTTTCGGAGTTGGTTTTGCTAAAGAGAGTGCACCGGCTTTTTGTAAAAAAAGGAGCAAAGTGTCGTACCTGTATCTATTTAAAAAATACCAAGCTAACTGTTCCGGAGGAGTTGATCAACGATAACGTGATATTGTTGAATCAAAAATCGATCAATTGGTGGGGCATGGTACGCCCGGGTCACGTTGAGACCTTTATCCAGGAACCGTTTGATTTGGTCGTGAACCTGTCAAAGGACTACTTTTTTACCACCACATATTTGACCTCTTTGACAAGAGCGACCCTAAAAATTGGGAGATACGTTTGGCCACGTACCGCTTATCGCGTTGTGCTTGGCTCCGAA
>WQYK01000121.1 GCA_009781275.1 Bacteroidales bacterium
CTTTTTCAAAAGAGCGTTTTCAAAAAGCGTGGAATAAATTTCTTCTATTTAGAAATTGCAATCCCAAAGAAAATCAATTACTGATTAATCTGACTAAGTTGATAGAGTCCAAGCTTGATGATAAATCGTACAGAAAGCGATTTACCGTAAATACCCATCAGAAAATCTATTTTTTGGAAACCGATGAGATTACTTTTTTTGAAGCCGATGAGGGAGTCGTTTTTGCATTTGACACATCAGGTAAAAAGCACTTATTGGGTGAGTCTACTTTAAAAGAGATAGAAACACAACTCAATCCGGTAGGTTTTTTTAGAATTAATCGCAGCGAAATGGTGAGTAAAAAACACCTTGAAAAAATCGAACGTTACTCCAAAAATAGTTTGGCAATTAAAATGAAAGGCTACGAAAAATACCTTAAAACGAGCCAAAGCAGTACTTCGTCTTTTCGTGAGTGGATAGAGAAATAGGGTTTGCCAATAAAAGTCACTTTGGAAGAACTTTTCTTGCCCTTCACAACGTCACGCCCCAAAATTGGAGAGTAAAAAATTGTTGTTTAGAACACACCACGATCAAAATTTTGCCAAACAGAACACGCCTGTACGATGGATAGGGTTATTTTTGCCTTTCATTTTTTTGACATTTAAACCTTATTATCCTCTTATGAAAAAATTATTCTTACTGATGACTTTAGCCGGACTGATGCTCACCGGTTGTTCCCCCGATTTTGATTGTTGCATGCCATCTGAAGCTGACTTTATTATTAACGGCGACCCAGCTACGTTGCAGTCTGACCCCTTTAACGCTGGTCCCCCTAATTCCTCTCTATTCCCCGACCTATTTACGAACAACACGATTAAGGTGAATAGCGGTAATATTGACGGTTTTGTCTTTGGTGGTGTGAGCACAGGAGCAGACGAAGTTTCTGGCAACATAATTACCATGACAAACGGCGTGGTGGGATGGTCTATATATGGCGGTTATAGTGTAGACGGAATCGTCAAGAACAACAGCGTGACCATGGCAAACGGCGAGGTGGGACATCTTATCGTTGGCGGCTTGAGTGAAAACGAAAACGCCACGAACAATAGCGTGACCATCACAGGTGGTGTCATTAGTGGTGCTTTAGGCGGAGCCTCTAATATGGGCACTGCATCAAACAACAGCGTGACCATCACGGGTGGTACTATTAATGGTCCCGTTGTTGGCGGTTCTGCGATGAACAGCGCTACAAACAACACCATCACCATCAGTGGAGCGCCGACTTTTGGAGCTTCTTCAGTTCTTTTGGGCGGCGGTCTCAATGTGCCAGTAGGAGACGCATTTACTGGAAATATACTTAATGTGCTTAATTACAGCGGAAATGCGGTGGATGTGGTGGCTAATTTCCAGTTTTTCAACTTTACTTTCCCCTCGACCCAAGGCAGCCCTGTACTTAAAGCAACCGTACTAGCTGCTTTGGGAACCCCTCTTGGAAGCTCTTCAATCACTATTGAAGTAACCGGCGCACCGCTAATGGTAGGCACAGAGTTTACGCTCATTGAAGCAGGCACGTTAGATACATCATTCTTTACACAAACTACCTTCTCTGGCGGCGGCTACGATTGGGACTTGTTGGTTGTGGGCAATGATCTGATTGCGAAAGTTACGGCAGTGCTGTAACCCTCCATTCCTGGGGCGTGGAGTTGGTAATGGCAAGAAAAATTCTTCCAAAATGACTTTTATTGACAAATCCCACCTTTGATGCGATGTCATTCAAGTTCATTTCAGGATGTTGCTTAAGCAAGATTTTGGCTTCTGCAATGCGCAACTCATTTATCCATTGGCGAAAGTTTTTCCCTTTGATGGCATTGATGTGTTCTGACAGGTAGTTGCGGTTGGTGCCGATTTCAAGAGCCACACCTTCTATGGTAATGCCCGGTTGGAGAAACCGTTGTTGGTCAATCCATTTTTTTAGTTTGGCTTCAAGGATGTTGATGCCGTTGCCTTGTTGTGTGTTTTGTTGATGTTGGGGCACGATGTTGTTGTCTGAGAGGGCAGCCTCCATTTTTTTGTAAACAAAGCCGTAATTGATAAAGCGGATTGCAAAATAGAGATAAAAGAGAAGATAGACCACCTTACAGGCAACGCCAATGTGAATCATGGGAATCAAGCTGGACGCCAAAGCAAGTACGCCAATACTCAACGCAGCAAAAAAAGAGAATTTTACCCAACGCAGTTCCTGAACTTCCTGTCCGGAAAAGTAGTTATTCATCTTTTGCAGGCAGAGCCGGTAGGTGACTATAAAGAGTCGCGAGTATTTGACTAACAGAAATATATAAAATATGGTAAAGAGATGGACAGCTTTTCGCAGATAGGCAGCAGGCAAAATAAAAAAGGCGACAACAAAAGCAACCGACAAAACTACAATAGGAATGAGTTCGTTTATCATCCTTTTACGTGTAAGGTAAGCGGCATGGATAAGCAAAATAAGGGTGTAAGTGAACAGGAAAGCCTGAAACACCGCCACAATGAGCGTGACTATCCTAAACAGCAGCACGTTGTCGGCATCAGGTATGGCAGAGCGACTCCACAATTCGAGCAGTTTGACCAATCCAAAAATGCAATAGGTAAAGGTCATCATCCGTAAAGCCGTCTTAAAAACAGGCGATTCGATACTGCTGCACAATGTACGGAATAACACTCCCAAAACAAGCAGTGCAGAGACAAGGGAGAGGGTGAGGTTGTAGTAGAGTTGGTTAATCATATTCAACGCAAAGGTACATTTTTTTTGATAAAAAAATTGCTGTTTAGAACACGCCACGGCCAAAATTTTGCTAAACAGAACACACTTGTATAGGTGATACGGCTACCTTTGTTCACCAAAAAAAATGATGAAAAAATTATTCTTTCTGATGACTTTAACCGGACTGATACTCACCGGTTGTAAAAATTTTGACTGTTGCATCCCTTCAGACACCACCCCGCCGACTGTCACGATGGTAAAACCCACAGGCGCGGCCATCAGCGGTATTTTAACGATCACCTTTAGCAAAGCGATGAACACAACCCCCGGCACTGTTAAGCTTAACGACCTTGCCCCGCTCACGGGCGGCACATGGTCTGCCGGAAACACGGTACTTACCCTAACGTACGGTGTATTGCCAGATGTATTGCCATATAGCACCACCTTTACGGTGAATATCTACGGTTTCACAGATGTGGCGGGTAACATCATGGATGATGACAACAGCAACAGCTTTACAACCAGAGCGAATATCTGCAGATATTGCAACGGCGTCGGCACCAGGCCCTGCGTCGTATGCAGCGGCACCGGCACAAAACCAGATTTGACAGAATGCACCACCGGAACGTTCAATGGCACCTATTGGGAATCCGAATGTCTTTTCTGCGATGACACTGGATTAGGAGATGTTCTCCACACTTGGGTTCCCTGCCTTGGCAGCGGAAATCACGGCCACTCGTATTTTTCTGACCCCATACCTCCCCACCACAAATGCTTGACGCACTTAGGGGATTACGGGCCGTGCGACGACACCGTCGACAATGGGATATGCGATGACTGCGGTCAATTTTTGTAAAATGGATTGATGCGGGCGGCGATGATGGATTGATTTGCTTGGAGAAGATGATGGAGGATTGATTTGCTTGGTGAAGATGATGGAGGATTGATTTGCTTGGTGAAGATGATGGAGGGTTGATGACGTAAGAGAAGATGGAGATTTCTCAGAAGTTGGAAACTTCTTCGAAATATACTACATTTGAGCACTAAAACTTTATGATTATGCGTAAACATCTCCTCTCCTCTCTGCTTCTCCTTGCTGTGTGCATATTAGTGAGTTGCACATCGGCAACAGATTCGATTCATCGTTCCACGCCCCAAAAGGCGGGCTTAAATCCTGCAAAACTATCCCTTGTCGATGACATCATTCTGGAGTCAATCGACAATAGAGAGATTCCCGGCGCTGTTTTGGCGGTGGTGCGGCATGGGTCGTTGGCCTACTTAAAGGCGTATGGCAATAAATCGGTCTATCCCGACACCTTGCCGATGACTGTAAACACCGTTTTTGATCTGGCTTCGGTGAGTAAGCCCGTTGGCTGTGCCATTTCGATCATGCAGTTGGTAGAAAACGGAAAGTTGCGGCTTACTGATCCTGTGTCGATGTATATTCCCAACTTTGAACCATGGATTGATCCGGAAACCGGTAGAAAGGTAGAAATCAGAATCATCGATTTATTGACCCACTCCTCCGGGATGCCCGGTTACATAACGGCTTCCCGATTGGTCGACAGATATGGGTCACCCAATCCGCAGGCTTTGATCGATTCGATTGCCACCACCCGAAGGGACTTTAGGCCGGGCACGCAGTTCAGGTACGGATGCACCAATTTTATTGCCCTGCAAAACGTGTTGCAGGTGGTTACAGGTGAAAAACTGAGCGATTATACCCAAAAGAACGTTTTTGACGTCTTGGGGATGAAGCACACCACCTTTAGCCCCAGCGGAGAGATCTTGAATCTGGTTGCGCCCACAGAAAAACAGGCAGACGGATCGGTGTTGCTGGGGAAGGTTCACGACCCGCTGGCTCTTCTGCTAAACGACGGTAACTCAGGAAATGCGGGGGTGTTCTCAACCGCAGAGGACCTTGCGCTCTTAGCCGCGGCCTTAATGAACGGCGGCGAGTACAACGGAAAACGCATTTTAAGCCCCCTAACGGTAGAGACCATGACCACAGTTCCCTCTGAGCTAAAATCGTTAGGCCGCTCCTTGGGATGGGATAACTACTCCTCCTACGCATCCAACAACGGAAACTTGTTTGATCCCGAACGGACTTACGGGCACACAGGGTACACAGGTACCTCCATGATTGTTGACCCCGTATCGCAAACCGCAGTTATTTTGCTGGCGCACAGAGTGCATCCTGACGATGTGGGAAGCGTGGTACGTTTGCGGGCATTGGTAGCAAACGCAGTGGCCGGGGCTGTTACCAAACCGGTTCAGCGCACCGCGCCCAAAAAAGCAGACCTCAATCCCCAAAAATTAGCTCTTGTAGATGACCTTATCAATGAGTCGATCAAAAGAGAAGAGATTCCCGGCGCTGTTTTGGCCGTTGTACGCAACGGATCTGTAGCCTACAAAAAGGCGTATGGCCATAGATCGGTCTATCCCGACACCCTGCCGATGACGGTAAACACCGTTTTTGATATGGCGTCGGTAAGCAAGCCGGTAGGCTGCGCGATTGCGATCATGC
>WQYK01000122.1 GCA_009781275.1 Bacteroidales bacterium
AACTGCTCGAAAACGTCGTCGGTACCCTTACCGACGAAACAGGCAAAACTACTTTAGAAATTGCATTGGAAAACAACCCTACCGACATTATCAAAATTTTGTCGAATTATGGGTTTCATGAAAACTCACTGCAATATGCTTATAAGTGTTTATTAGATACAAATTTTAAAAAAAGGTTATGATTTATTCAAAAGAAAAGATGCTTGAAAAAGCATCAAATGCATTAAAGTCAGAGAATTTTTACAAGGGGAAATTTTTGAACTACAGAGGTAAAGCCCAAAATGGCGAAAGATATTCAGAAATTCTGTCGGAGTTTTTGATAAAAAATCGCTCAATCCTTGATGAGGGCATTCCTTCAATCACGAGAAAGAAATCGTATAAAGTGAAAGAACACAACTGGGAATCTACAACTGGTAGAAAGAGAGTAGATTCTAAAGAGAAAGAACAACATATTGCATTTGGAATGGGCAACAAAACGTTCAATTACATTGGCAAAGTTATAGACTACCAAATTCCATTGAAAGATAATAATTCCATTAAAGGAGTTGGAAAGATTGATTTGCTTTCATGTGATAACAATAACCTGTATATTTTGGAGTTAAAAGGTCCTGAAAGTAAGGAGACTCTGCTTCGTAGCATTTTGGAAATCTACACTTACTGGCAAATAGTTGACAGAAAAAAGTTAGCTAACAACTTTGATTGTGAAAATTTTCCCGTATGCAAAGGTATTTTGATTGAGAAAAATTGTCAAGCGTATAAAGATTTTAAACTTCCTAAAACAAAAGAACTAACAAGATTACTTGAAATTGATGTTTACGTTTATGTTTATGAAAATGAAGAGATCACACAAATAATTGACAAGTTGCAATGACCATCACCATCCACCGCGGCCACAACCAAATAGGCGGTTGCATCACCGAAGTTGCCACCGCCTCAACCAAAATCATTATTGATTTAGGGCAAAACCTACCCAAAGGCAACCAGCCCGCAGTGGACGATAAGGCAAGCGACGAAGCCATCGCAGCATTGACCAAAGGAGTTTCAGCCATTTTTTACACCCATTACCACGGCGACCATACGGATTTGTTCAAATATGTGCCCGATGGTGTGAAGCAATATATTGGCGAAACTGCAAAAGAGGTGATGTTGCTGGGATATTCAAGAATGGCAAAATCAAAAAAGATTGAAGATGTCACGCCTGAAACGGTGCAAAAATTGGAAACGTTTGAAACGTTCAAAGCAAAAGATGGAATCCTGATAGGCGATATTTTGGTTACGCCCTATTTTGTGAGCCACTCCGCCTGCGATGCTTATATGTTTGTGATAAAAGCCGACGGCAAGCGCATTTTGCATACGGGAGATTTTCGCGGACATGGATATTTAAGCAGTCAACTGATTTCCAATATTGAAAAATACGTACAAAAGAGACCGATAGACGTTCTGATTACCGAAGGCACCATGCTTTCACGTCCCAACGAACATCCGATGCGCGAGCAAGACCTTCAAAAAGAGGCCGTCAAAATGATGAAACAGTACAAATATGTCTTTGTCTTCTCCTCATCCACCGACATGGCGGAAATGCCGTAGAGGAGTTATTGCAGCGACTTCCCAAAGAACAAACCTTGTTAATCTACTCCTATTGGGACGGATATTTGCGTGATGGCGAAAATCAAAATCCTGATTTCGTGGAAGTGTGGAAGATGTTCCCCAACAAACAACAACTTCACACCAGCGGACACGCCTCCACAAACTTCCTTGCCCAAGTTTGTCAAGCCGCCAACCCAACAGCAGCCATCATACCCATCCACAGCCAACAATCTGATGATTTCAAAGGAACAGAAATTTCCGACGAACTGAAAGAGAAAGTGATAACCGCATCCGACTCAAAACAAAACATAGAAATAGTAATCAAAAAACAAGGATTAAGTCAATCCCATCACTTTTTCCCGAGATAGACCTGTATACTCACAAATATCCTCAACAGGCACCCCTTTCTTTAACATTTTTAGGGCTGTAGCCATGACTCCTTTTTTCACGCCCTCCTTAATTCCCTCCTTAATTCCCTCTTCAATCCCCTCTTTTCGCGCATCCTTTAAAGCGCTGCGCTCAGTCATCGCCGCAATTTTCCATTTGTCATAAGTCTCCAATTGCTCTTTTGTGTAGGCGGCCTTCTCTATGTATTCAACAGCTTCGCGGGTGAGTTCGTTGTCTAACAATTCGGCAGGAATCTCTCTTGTGTTCTCGTTGATCTCGGTAAGAAAACGCATCCACAACTCATGCAGCTTCTTTTCAGCGCGATTTTGTGGTGTAAACTTGGGCAATTCAACAAAAAGAAACTCCAATCCCTCAATTTGTTTTTCGGTGTTTTTAATATTGACAATCTTGTAGTAGTGATAATACTCGTTTGCCATTTCCGGCGATTTCTCAAATCGATCATTTACAAAGTTGATTGCATAAACAGGTTGCAACAATTCAAAATCTTGGGCCTTGTCCAATTGCATCACATAAGCCTTGGACGCATTGAGCAGTACGCGGCTTTTAAAACTTTCCGACCAAAAGAGCTGCATCTCTACAATAAATTGGCGGTTGTCGGCATCGGTGCAGCGTACATCCACAATTGTATTGCGCAAAACATCGGTCAATCTTGGGATCAGTTCACCCGATTGGTATTCAAGATTTACAACAGGTTTTTGGAGCGGTAGCATGTTATTGATTAGGCTCATGCAAAGATGTTTATGCTCGCCAAAGACGCGCTTGAACGTTAAATCATTTTTGGGATCAAGATAGTGAGCCATGTTATCTTCTGTCTACATTTTTGCAAAGATACAGTTTTTTTACAGAATTATTACTACTTTTGCCGCCTCTTTGCGGGTATGGCGTAATTGGTAGCCGCGCTAGACTTAGGATCTAGTGCCGAAAGGCGTGGGGGTTCGAGTCCCTTTACCCGCACTTCATCATCATCAGAGATTAATGAATATTGAACAAAAACAGGGTGACGCGCTCTCTTTGACCCTGAGCCTCACCATCGAATCGGCCGACTATGCCGATCGCGTAAAAAAGAGCTTGAACGATTATCGCCGCAACGCCGAAATCAAAGGATTTAGAAAAGGAATGGTGCCCATGGGGCTGATTCAAAAAATGCACGGCCGCACCGCTTTGCTGGAGGAGGTCAACAAGTTGATGTCAGAAGGACTCAACAAGTATATCGAGGATAACCACATTAAAATGATTGGCGAGCCGCTCCCCAACGACGAGTTGCAACCCAAAATCGATTGGGAAAGGGATGAGGCTTTTACCTTCATTTTTGACCTGATGTTATCTCCCAAAGTGGAGCTCACCCTTACGGCAGACGACCACATCTCCATAAAGCAACCCAAAATCGTCAAAAAAGACAAAGAGGAGTATGTGGAGTCGCTGTGCAAACAACACGGACAACTCACCGACGTAGACGAGATTGAAGAGGAGTCCTTTATCAAAGCCAACCTGACACAGGGCGATAAGTCGGTGAACGACACCTACATATCGTTAAAAAATATTAAAGACCAAGATTTAAAACAGCCCTTTATCGGCATCAAATGCGGAGACACCATTGACGTTGACGTGGTCAAAACGTTCCCCAACGGAGTAGACCGCGCCGCCATGCTCAAAGTAAAAAAGGAGGAGTTGGACGACCTAAATCCGCTTTGGCAGGTAACCATTGTGGAGATCAAACGCTTTGCTCCGGCTACACTCAATCAGGAGCTCTTTGACCGCGTATTGGGCCCCGGAGAGGCTGACTCACAGGAGGTCTTTATGAAAAAGATTGAGGAGCGGATGCGCAACGACTTTGCCCCCGAGAGCGACTATCGCTTTATGCTCGACGCCCGCGACTATGTAATCAAAAAGTGCGCCTTGGAGCTTCCCGATACCCTGCTCAAGCGTTGGCTGTTTCAAAGCAACGACGGCAAGTTCTCCATGGAGGAGATTGACCGCGACTACGACCTCTTTGCCCACGACTTCCGCTGGCAACTTATCCGCACACACCTTACACTGGAGCACAACCTCCAAATCACCAAAGAGGATGTGATGTCCCACGCCATGAGGGTGGCGCAGTACCAGTTTGCCATGTACGGATTGAACTCTGTGCCGCAAGAGCACCTCGAAAAATATGCCCAAAGTTTGCTGACCAATGAAAAAGAGTCGCGCCGAATCATCGAAAAAGTAGAAGACGACAAAGTGATAGAGCTGATTCGCTCCTTAGTGACCCTCGACCCCGAGAAGGTCTCCTTCTCCAAGTTGCGTGAGATGAATGCCCAAAAGAACTAAATACTTTGTTTATGAAATCAGAATTTGAAAAATATGCCCGCGGACACTTGGGCATCAGCAGCTTGTCGATGTATCGGTACCAAAACATCTGCAGCGGCTACATCAACCCCACCATTATTGAGGAGCGCCAGCTCAACATCGCCACCATGGACGTCTTTTCCAGACTGATGATGGACCGCATCATCTTCTTGGGCGTTCCCATTGTGGACGACGTGGCCAACATCATACAGGCGCAGCTCCTCTTCCTCGATTCGGCCGATGCAGGTAAAGATATTCAGCTCTACATCAACAGCGCCGGCGGAAGCGTCTACGCAGGATTGGGCATCTACGACACCATGCAGCTCATCACATCTGACGTAGCAACCATTTGTACAGGCGTTTGCGCCTCCATGGCAGCCATCCTCCTTACTGCAGGAGCGCCCCAAAAGCGTTCGGCATTGCCCCACAGCCGGGTGATGATTCACCAACCTATGGGCGGCGCAGAGGGACAGGCCTCCGACATCGAAATCATTGCGCGTGAGATTGCCAAACTCAAAAATGAGCTCTACGAAATCATCGCCCTACATACCGGTAAAGCCGTAGACGTCATCACTAAAGACGCCGACCGCGACCACTGGATGACCGCTAAAGAGGCCGTTGCCTACGGCATGATTGACGAAGTACTTAACCGCGAGACCAAGAGGGGGTATGGCAAATAAGTCAACCACCCACAGGTGCGGCTTTTGCGGCCGAAGCGAATTTGAAGTGCGCCTGCTCATTAGCGGCGGAGAAAAAGGGTGCTCTATCTGCAACGACTGTGTGGAGTACGCCATGGAGTATGTGCGGGAGTTAGAGATACAAAATGTTGACACTGAAAAAGCTCCCAAAAAAGAGAAG
>WQYK01000123.1 GCA_009781275.1 Bacteroidales bacterium
CAGACCTGTTTTTTACCTCTCTGACAAACATTATGAATATTTTGCAACACCCAAAATTACAAAACTATTCTTAATTTTCAAATAGTTATACGGGTGTTGCAAAAAAGTGCGGAAAACAAGAGACAGCATCTGTTTCACATTTTCGGTAATCAATGCTTATGTTTATTTTGCCTTTGATTTGAGCGTCATGTTTACCTCTTTTTTTGCACTGCCGCTATACCATCTGGCATCTCCATCTTTTAAATCGGAAAGAATAAAATTCACTTTTGTAGAATCGGACTCAAATAGAGGATGTAAAGAAGGCTCTTCAAATTTGAGATGGATTTGTACCGTATCTGTGGGGAACCCATTGTATGTGTATTCATAACTTCCGTCTGCCTTTGTGTAGAGCGTGTCGCGGATGTGGTTTGTACTGACAGGATGTTGTGGAATAAAGCCAGGTCTGGCAGGTGTGTGATGAACTACGCGGGGAACGATGACACTTATTTGAGATAGTGCCTGACCCTGAGTATTGGTGACTTTACCAGATACGGTAAATTTTGCATGAGGAGTTCCGTATTCAACAGGATAGTCATTATCGTTTGACTTATTACACGCCGAAAATCCAAGCAACGTGAGCAGCCCGGCAATGACCCACTGGACACCTTTGCTATATGTACTATTAAACTTTTTCATAAACGATTTTTTAAAAAATGATATTTTGGTTTTTTAAATAGATGCAAAAATCGTGCAAAATGTTGCATCGATGTACAAATTCTTTGCTACTTTTGACCCTCCAAACAAAAATCGATTCAGATGCTTGCACATTTTAGCGTAACGGAAAGCGATTTACAAAAGGTAATCGCTACTGCCTTAGAGAGTGGCGGCGACTATGCCGACCTCTACTTTGAGCATTCGTTCAAAAACCATCTCTCGTTGCGGGACGGCGCTGTAAACCAAGCCTCCTCTAATATTGACTTTGGAATGGGGGTTCGGGTGGTCAATGGCGACCAAACGGGATACGCATATATCGAGGACGTTACATTGCCCCAAATGTTAAACGCCGCACGAACAGCATCTCGCATTGCCCAAGGAGGCAGCACCTTCAAATCGTGCAACGTTACAGAAAAAATATTTCCCAACCACTATCTCATCATCAACTCTTGGGAAGAGGCGTCCGTACAGGAGAAAAAGCCCTGGCTGCAAAGGTGAACGACCGCTGTTTTGCCTTGGACAACAAGGTGAGCAAAGTGATTGCCTCACTCTCTGACGACACCTCTTACATCCTGTTTTACAACTCCCTTGGAATTTTATGCAGCGACTGTAAACCCATGGTATCGCTTAGCTGCTACTGTATTATGGAGGACGGCGGGAGAACAGAGAACTTTCGCGCCGCCCGCTCCTTTCGCAAAGGGATGGAGTTTTTGACAGACGATGTGGTAGATACCCTTGCCAAGGAAGCAGTTGAAGGAGCTGCCCGCATGTTTAGCGCCGTTAAGCCCAAAGGCGGAGAGTTGCCGGTGGTGATGGCAGCCGGCGGGTCGGGCATTTTGTTGCACGAAGCGATTGGGCACGCCTTTGAAGCAGACTTCAACCGTAAAAACATATCGATATTCTCTGATAAGTTGGGCCAACAGATTTGCAGCCCCCACATCAACATTGTGGACGACGGCACTATTCCGGGCAATCGCGGATCGATCAACTTTGACGACGAAGGAGTCGCCACCCAAAAAACCTACATTATCACTCAAGGTGTACTCACAAGCTACCTCCACGATCGAATCAGCGCCAAGCATTACGGATTGACTTCCACAGGAAACGGTCGCCGCGAATCGTTCCGCCACATTCCCATTCCACGGATGCGCGCCACCTATATGGAGAACGGCAATCTAAGTGAAGAAGACATTATTGCAGAGGTCAAAAACGGCATCTACGCCCAAAACTTTACCAACGGACAGGTGCAGATTGGAGCGGGCGACTTTACCTTTTTTGTTAAATCGGGCTACCTGATTCAAAACGGCAAACTCACCCAACCCATTAAAGACATCAATATTATAGGCAACGGCCCCAAGGCGTTATCCGACATTACCATGGTGGCCAACAACCTAAAAATCGACAACAGCACTTGGACGTGCGGCAAAGACGGGCAGGGGCTGCCTGTGACTCAGGGGCTGCCCTCTGTTTTGGTAAAGAAATTGACGGTAGGTGGGGAGTAAAAAAAGTTATTAGTTATGATTTCTCAAAAAGACAAAGCGCTTGCTCAATATATTTTAAAATTTGCCCAACAAAACGGCTGTTGGGCGAGTCGTGTGGCGCTCTATGCCGGCACAGAGCGCTCTTTTGAATTTAGAGACAGGCAATTAGAGAAGTTGCATCAAGCATCGGAAAACCGCCTGTCGGTGTCGCTCTTTGTAGACGGACGCTACGGCACATGTTCAACCAACCGAATGGATAAGAGCGAGGTAGAGAAGTTGATTATCAATGCCATTCAATCGACCCGCTACCTCTCCCAAGAGCCATGCCGCACATTACCCCAAGTAGAGAGGTATTACAAAGGAGGCGGTGCGCCTGATCTTCTCTTTGACCAAACGATAGAGACCATCAACACAGACGATAAATTGCTGATAACCAAAGCTGCAGTTGACGAAGTGTACCAAACAGACCCACGTATCATTATGGTATCGGCAGGATACGGCGACTCCACCCACTTTAGCTACCTGATTGACAGCAATGGATTCGAAGGAGAACAAGCACAGACCAACTTTAACCTGAGCGCAAGCGTCTCGCTCAAAGACATTGGCGACGAACGCCCCGAATCGTGGTGGTACGACTCCTCCCTCTTTTGGGATAAACTGCAAAAAACAGGAATTGGCAAAAAAGCGCTGGAACGTGCCCTACGCAAATTGGGACAGCAAAAGATCGCATCGGGGAGATATCCCATGGTGGTAGAGAATATCATGGCAAGTAACCTCCTTTCACCCATATTATCAGCCATAAATGGAAACGCGCTGGCGCAAAAAGATTCGTTTTTGATGCACAAATTGGGGAAAAAGATCGCTTCGGAAAAACTGACGCTGATAGACGACCCGCACCTACCCAACGCCATGGGCAACCGCTGGTTTGACAACGAAGGGGTGGCTGCAACCAAACGAATGGTGATCGAAAACGGCGTGTTGCAAACCTACTATATTGACACCTACAACGCGCATAAAATGAAAGTATCGCCCACCATTAGCGGCGCCTCGGTACTTACGTTTGAACAAGGCGATAAAGATTTGAACGGCCTGATAAGCAGTTTCGATAGAGGCATCTTGGTTACAGGCTTTAACGGTGGCAACTGCAACAGCTCCACCGGCGACTTCTCCTTTGGGGTTGAGGGGTTTTTGATTAAGAACGGGGAGATGATCAAACCCATTTCGGAGATGAACATCACCGGCAATATGCTTGCGTTGTGGGAACGGCTTACTGCTATAGGCAATGATGCGCTGGAAAATTCGGCGTGGCGTACACCGTCATTGGTGTTTGATGGGGTGGCTTTTAGTGGGTTGTGAATCTTAACTGTGTCTGTATCCATTTGCAGCGCACTTGCCACTTGTAGAATCGCAGAATTTTCATAACTTTGCCCACTTTAATTTTGAAATATAATGAAAACCTACACTACCGATCACATTCGCAATGTGGTGCTATTGGGAAACAGCCGTTCGGGCAAAACCACATTGGCAGAAGCCATGATGTACGAGGGCAAAGTCATTGACCGCCGTGGCAGCGTCGAGGCAAAAAGTACCGTAAGCGACAATACAGAAATTGAACAGATTTACCAACGCTCCATCTATCCAACGGTTTTGTATACGGAGTTTTTAGACCACAAGCTCAATATTGTAGATACTCCCGGCTCAGACGATTTTATTGGAGGTGTGGTTTCTGCGTTTAAAGTGATGGATGCAGGCGTGATGGTGATCAATGCCCAGCAAGGCGTTGAGGTAGGCACAGAGATCTTTGCCCGTTACGCAGAAAAGTATCATAAGCCCCTGATCCTTGCCGTAAACCAATTAGAGCACGACAAGGCAAATTGGGACACGTGTTTAGACGAGCTGCGTCAATGTTTTGGGAACAAGATGGTGGTTGTTCAATTTCCAGTTGCCACCGGGGCCGAGTTTAATGCATACGTAGATGTGCTTAAAATGAAGATGTTTCGTTACAAAGACGACAATGGTACGTGTGAAGAGGTGGAGATACCGGCCGATTTACAAGACCATGCAGAAGAGCTTCATGCAGCTTTGTGCGAGCACGCTGCAGAAAACGACGAGGCGTTGATGGAACTCTTTTTTGACAAAGGAAGCCTAAGTTACGAAGAGCTCTGTAAAGGTTTGAGCATAGGTCTAAAAAGTGGAGGACTGATTCCGCTCTTTACCCTGTCTGCCAAAAAAGACATTGGTGTAAAGAGGTTGATGGAGTTTATCATCAATGTAGCGCCCTCTCCCACAGCATCACAACAGATTACTATTGAAGGCGAAGCGCTTCCTGTGGTCTCTACAGGCCCCACCACCATTTTTGTGTACAAAACCAATGTGGAGCAACACTTGGGAGACGTCTCCTACTTCCGTGTGATATCAGGTAAATTGACAGAGGGGATGGATATGATCAATGCCGACAACGGCAACAAAGAGCGGATATCCGCCATATACGCCGCAGCAGGAAAGAAGCGCGAAAAGGTGACCGAGATGATGGCCGGAGACATCGGATGTACCGTCAAACTAAAAACGGTACGCGTAAACCAAACGTTAAATTCGGGTAAAGAGATGAAAATCCAGCCGATACAGTTTCCCCCTTCAAAATTCCGTACAGCCATCAAAGCCAAGAGCGAGAAAGACGACGAAAAATTGGGTGAAATCCTCAACCGTGCCAACGCTGAGGATCCAACCATTGTTGTAGAGTATTCCAAGGAGCTCAAGCAAATTATTTTAAGCGGACAGGGCGAGCACCATATCAACATCTTAAAGTGGCACCTTACCAATACCCACAAGTTGGAGGTTGACCTGTTCAATCCCAAAATTCCCTATCGCGAAACGATCACCAAGGTGGCTGCTGCCGACTACCGCCACAAGAAGCAATCGGGCGGCGCAGGTCAGTTTGGAGAGGTGCACATGCTGATTGAGCCTTACACAGAAGGAGTTCCCGCCAATAA
>WQYK01000124.1 GCA_009781275.1 Bacteroidales bacterium
AGCTTGCAAGCTCCCTGCTGCGGCGCGCACCAACCCACCCCATGGGTCAACCCCGAAATATCGGCAATCTCTTTTGCACGCACCCAAGCCCCCTCCTGAGGAATAGGGGCAGCCCCATGATCGGGGCCTCTTTTAACAACACACATGTGCTGTACTTCATGTGAATAAATCATATTTGTTTATGTTTAGTGTATTCTCCTTACAATGATCAAGGAAAAAATTTATAAATATCTTTGCGTGGCATAAAAACAACAAGAGTCACCAAGTCATCGTCAATGGTCACCCCAATACGGAAGTTGTCGATTTTGATACGATAGTAATTCCTCTTTTTCCCTCCCTTAAGTTTTCGCAATCCGGGAATATCTTGCTTACTTGCTGCTTTTTCAATATCTAAAATGGTTTGTTTTACCTTGGGTAAGAGACTTTTGTCCTTTACCTTTTTGACATCATTTAAAAAAGAGGTTTTAAAGTCGGTATTCATTCGCTCAATGCTTCCATTACTTCGTTACGGCTGACGCTTGGTGTTTGCAAGCCGGCTTCAATCAGCGATATAAAGCGGTCATCGGAAAGTTCATCGGACGAAATAGTATGTGCAGACACGCCGATACGCTTCGCAAAATCCAAAATAAAACGGAGATCTGACTTAGTGCGGGGTGCGATAACAACTGCTTCCATATATGAAAAATTTAGCGCAGCAAATATACAACTTTTTTCTCTATCAAAAGTTGCATTAGCCAACCGAAAGGCATATTTAATTGGGTCAGAGTATACCAACTATTCAAGACTTCATTTTTTTTGTCAAATTTGAAACTTTTCCTATCTTTGTCGTCAGATTTGACAAAAGATGCAATTACATCCTCAATACCTATTGTGTGTGCACGGCGCTTCTTGTGCCGTTGTTGATTGTACCATTCAGAGAGAGAGAGAGAGAGAGAGAGAGAGAGAGAAGTAATCAGGTAATTACGAGGTTTACGCCTGTTTATACTGCCGCACCGGAATGCTCCGGCGCGGCTTTTTTTGTTTTTACACACCAACTGCCAAAGTTGCGGTGGCAATAATAATCAGAACCATTAAAAAATAATCTATTATGAAAAAAAATCTTGCACTGACAGTAGTTATTATGATGTTAGCTGCTGCATTTACAGCTTGCTCTCCGGACATGGATTTACCGGGCGAATTAGCTCATCTCTTTGACGGAGGTAACGGTTTAGCCGAAGCCACCGCTTATAGGATCAGTACCCCCGAACAGTTAGCAAATTTGGCCGAACTGGTCAACAATGGAGCCGATCAAAACAATGTTTTCTTCAAGCTTACCAAGAATATTGACATGTCGACTTATGTCATTGGCACACGTTCCGGAGGAGTCGTGACTAATTGGATTCCAATTGGTAAAGTAGATAAACCATTTAGTGGCACTTTTGACGGGGCCGGTTATATCATATCAAACATACAAATAAATATGGATGCGATTTACGTGGGCCTGTTTGGCTTTGTTGACGGTACCAACGCAGTTGTCAAGGATGTCCATATCAGTTCCGGTGATATTATTGGTAAAGGTTGGACTGGCGCTATCTGTGGATTTATGCGAAAAGGAACCATCAGTGGCTGTTCCAATAACGCAAATGTGACTGCAACGGGATCTTCTGATTCTTATGTTGGAGGGGTCATTGGATTAAGTTGGCATGGAAACGTCATTGACTGCCATAACACCGGCGATGTTACGGCAAATATTAACAACTTTGTTGGCGGTGTAGCCGGAGCTTGCGGCGGAGCCCTCTTCGGCTGTTCCAACACCGGTACGGTTATGGCAACATGCTCCACTGTTGGTGGCGTGGTCGGATGTAATGTAAACGGCACAACCGTGGCAGACACCTTTTTTGGAACTGTTATCGCCTGTTTCAACACCGGGGACGTTACCGGAACAGCATACGTTGGTGGTGTCGCCGGAGGCAACGAGGGAGATCTTTTTAGTTGTTATAACACCGGTAAAATTGTCGGGACCGATTATATAGGCGGTGTAACCGGAGTTAATATTAACAATGCTAATGCTAACGGTGACGTTTCGGCTTGTTACAATACCGGTGTTGTTGAGGGAGACAACGCTGTTGGTGGTGTTGTCGGGCATAATATGGGAATCGTTACCGCCTGCTACTGGATGCAATCTACAGCAGTCGACGGCATTGGCACAATTGCATCAACAGGCACCACCTCTTTTGTCACCAATTTTACCCCTTCGGGAAGTCCGGCATGGGGAACCGGCACAGGCCAAATCAACGGTTGGTGGAAACCCGGCACCACCGATGGCACTCAATTGCCAAAAATATATTGGGAATAGTACAATTGCAATATTTTAAAAAAAATTTGAACCAATTCAACGTTCATTCTACGCCACCTCCAGAGTCGGCTTTATCTTATGGATGATTTTGTACGCTTCGTCAAATCCCTCTTTGATTACTGTGGCATTTTCAATTCCATCGTAATAGCCCGATAAGTGCAGGATTTTATATGCTTAAGGCTTCCACAACTTCATTGCGACTGACACTTTGCGTTTGTAAGCCTGCATCTATCAATGAAACAAAACGAGCGTCAGCAAGAAATTCAGAATCAATCGTTTGCGCAGAAACGCCAATGCGTTTGGCAAAATCCATGATAAAACGGAGGTCTGATTTAGTACGTGGGGCGATAACAACTACTTCCATATATATGAAAATTTAGCGCTGCAAGTTTACAAAAAAAATCAGAAAAGAGACTTCCTTTTTGTCAAATATAAAACTTTTCCTATTCTTGTATCCGATTTGACAAAATACACATTCAACATTTAGACACATTACTCATTCAAAATTTGTACCGATGAAAAAACTCATTTTTATTATTGGAGCTATTATGGCCATTCAGTGCGAAAAAACACCCGAACCGGAACCGGAGCCCCCAAAGCCTGAGCCTAAAATTGAGACTGGAATGGTCTATGTGTCAGGTGGTTCTATCGTAAACCTCTTTTCCACCGCTACGGTTGTGGGGATTATCTTGACAAAGGACTATATGTTCACGGGGCTCTGGCAAAATAGTATTCGTTATGGCAGTAAAGTTGCCATCAGCGGAGTGCCTGCTTCTGCTACAGCTGATGCTGCAAAAGCAGAGAAAACTCCAGGTTACAAAATGACTGAGGACATCATGGCCTTTGAGAATACAGGTAATCATCGATTTCCGGCTGCGCGCTTGGCAGTTACTTATCATCCCGATGGGATAGATTTTAAAGAGAGCTCCCTTCCAACAGTTTATGAGATTGAAACTCTGATTATTCCTAACTTGGCCGCGATTAATGAAACCCGCGTGAAGATGGGAGAAGAGCCCATCTCAGGCAGAATATGGGCAGCCAATCCGGCTGCAAATGACAAGGCTTGGGCAGTTGACCTGGATACCAAAGAGGTGATTGCTTTGGACAGAGACAACAAGGAGCAGGTGCTTTTAATTGCAAGCGTTCCCAATCCAATACAACCTTTTGGGCCTAATTCTAATAAAGTCCCCAATCCCGATCCGGTCATTCAACCCGATCTATTTCCCGAACTGGGAATGTACGTTTATTCCCAAAACGAAGTCGTGTCGCTTACTTGGCAGTTGCTGGATGATTCTGACTCTATTCTGCAAGGGATTGCCCTTGGCGGGAAATTCACCGGTTGGATGATCCACACTGTTGAGAACTTTTTGGACTACGGCCGGGGTGCAACATATCTGGACGAAAAGCATGCAGATATTCTGCCCACCTACTACCGGACTCCGTGGGAACTTCAGGCGGCTGTTTATGCGCATGTCAGAAACAGTCCGGCCATCAATTACGCCAGAAGGTTTGGCACTGCCGGGCGCAGGGGAGATTGGGCCATTTGTACAGCGGAAGTGTATAAGCACATCAAGGATACTCATATGGAGTTCTTAAGACTCCCTATTGCCCGGGCAGGTTTGCCGCCGATCCGTATGGGCCCGTTCGAATTCGGAGGGTTCTGGACCAACCACCATGCCAATTCTTCACATACTTGGTTTTGGGACAGCTATAGAGAGTTCTGCGCTAACGATATGGGGGCAAATACGTGGCCTCGTCAAATAATTCTGGTAGCTAAGATCGTTGAATAACCAACACACAACAACGATCATTTAAGGGATTGTTACTATTAATCTGTGCTGCTTCCTCAGAGGGTTTTATCTTATGGATGATTTTGTACGCTTCGTCAAATCCCTCTTTGATTACGATAGCATTTTCAATTCCGTCGTAATAGCCCGAAAGCTATTTCATCAATTACTCATGCGATTTATACGATTTTAAAATTGCATGTCAAATTATAAATTTATATTTGTAACGAAGTTTATCAGAAAAAACAAACAACTCTATAACCTATGAAAAAATCATTCACCCTTTTTACCGTAGCGCTATTGACAGTCTATTCGTTAGCAGCGCAAAAAAAACCTTTAGACCATTCGGTCTACGACACGTGGAAGTCAATCGGCACCGCCACCATGAGCAACGACGGCAAGTTTAGCCTCTATGTGGTGTCGGCACAGGCTGCCGATGGCTACCTGATGCAGAGTAATCTGCTTAACGGAACATCTTTTGTGATTGACAGGGGCAAAACGCCCTCCTTTACTTTTGACGGCAAGTATGCTGTGTGCGGAATTGCTCCGCTTTACGATGAGACCAGACAGGCCAAAATCGATAAGAAAAAGCCCGAAGAGATGCCCAAAGACACTTTATGTATATGGTTGCCGGGAAAACCTGAGCTGACAAAGTATCCTTTTGTCACCTCGTTTAAGACGGCCGAAGAGGGAAATCTGGCTGTAGCCTTTGTCTCCGAGCCTCCTGCCGATACCTCCAACAAAGCGAGGGCGCCCAGAAGAGAGCGGGGAGAGGGCCGCGACCTGATGCTTCACTACTTTGCCACCGGCAAGATTGATACCATCAAACACGTCTCCGAATATAACTTTAACAAAGGAGGCACCCAACTCTTTGTCATCAGAAAGCTCAACAGTAAAGACACTTCTGATGTACAGGATGGTCTCTATCTCTACAACCTTGTTACCAAAACAGAAGAGGCGTTGCTGACCGGCCCCCGAAAAGCGCGCTTCTTTTTGCCCGCCTCCGATACAGAGGAGCAGTTCTTTGCCTTTTACGC
>WQYK01000125.1 GCA_009781275.1 Bacteroidales bacterium
AAGTTGAACTTTGATTACGATTCCCCCTTCGTGCAGCGTACCGCCATTCAAGTAAATCGTGTTGCCGCTGAAGCGTGGTTCCCTGTCAGAGAGATCAAAACTGAAAAAGAAGGGGCGGTAATAAGCCTCTCCGTCTGTCCAGCAATTCAAATTTTCGTAGGGATTTTCAGAAAGGTTGAGCCGTCCAAAGACGTTGAGAATGGTCTGTTCCCTTGCTGTCCGGCTCTGTCCGTAGGCTGTTGTAAGAAACAACATTGCGGCGATGGATAGAAGTAGTGTTTTTTTCATGGAGTATAATATTCGTATACAGATAGAAGACGTCCATCCAAAAGGGTTACTTTTGCCAATATCGTATAGTCGTCACGCCAACTCATGTGCTGCCTAAAGGTGTTTTTGTCAACATCAGGTCTTTCGACATAACCTTCGTCAGTATACCGTACAATACTAAATGTCGTTTCCGGACAGGTGAGTACAAGAACCCACTCTTCTTTCTCGTTAACAACGTCGTTGTCGTAGAGCATATCTTCCGGGTCAATCCCGTATTTCATCAGCGCCTCTGTGTCGTTAATATTTACCCATATCAGTTCGTCGATTAGGATCCGTAACTCGTTGCCCGATTGTCTTCCATCTAACTTCAGATATACAGTAAGTTCCTGAACCGATGTCGCTTCGCTACGCCACTCCTCCAGAGTCATTTCACTGTCGGTGATGACGTTGTACACTTTGATTTCATAATTGGGGCTGGTATAGACATGAAACCAGAAGCTTGTAGCAAAGTGCGTTGCCATGTTGCTCCCGCCCTGAACGGTGTAATAGGGCTCTGTGTCGGATGGCTCGGAGAGAAATATGACCGCTGCGTTTTCGAACTGCATCTCAGGCATCGATAGGATGTCGGCTGTGATTTGGTCTTCGATGGACTTTTTGGGGCTGCAGGCTGCTGCTATAATGAGCAGTGCGGCTGTGATTGTGGGGATTAGTGTGTTTTTTTTCATAACTTTTGTTGCTTGTTGGGCGGGTGTAAAACCCGCCCCTACTGGATTGTAATTCTTTTTATTCCGTGATAGTCTACTGCGGGTTGTTTTTCTAAATATTCGATGGTGAAGTCGGAGGCGGGGCGAAAGAGGCCACTACCCGGATCCTCTTTTTCATATACAGCGACGGCTGCCAGGTAGCTGTTCAGTACCACTTTGTAATGTCGTTGCAGGTTGAGTTTGGAGCCGTCTTCTAACTTCACTTGCAGTTCTTTGATGTTTCCTAATGGGTCTAACTCCATTTTGTAGGTGATTCCGGAAACGTAAGGCGGTTTTTTGTTTTCTGCAAAGTAGGAGGCTTCGATCAGGCGCAGCACCTCTTCTCCGGTGAGGTTAAATTCGATCACTTCGTTTCCAAATGGGTCGAGTTGGTATATTTGACGGACGGTGATGGGGCCTTTGGGAAGCGTTGAGATGCGCACGCCTCCGGGGTTTTGCAGGGCGATGTCGGCGCCCGTCTCTATCCGTATGGCGTCGGTCATCAGGTAGCCCAACTCTTCGTAACTGCTAAAGTCGGTGAGGGCTTGGGTGAGTTCGCGAAAGAACATTTCGTTGTTGTTGTAGCTGTCTACCATCGCCACCACATCGGGGTCTTTGTGTCTAAATGCGTTTACATTCAACAGACGGGCCTTCTTATGGGTCACCTCTCCGTCGGTCACTTGCAGGGTGATGTGGGTCACATGTTTCAGATGCGAGTCGGCCTGTGTAACCATTACACTGTTGTGCAAATCTGTTCCCTCTACGCGGTAATGGGTGTGTCCGCTGATCATCACATCGGCGTATGGATATTGAAGGGCCAGTTGGGCACACTCATCGTAATCTTCGTGTGCGAGTACCACAAAAACGTGGCACTGATTGCGCAACCAGCCATATTGGTCGGCGATTCTATCCAGAGGTTTAAAAGTGACGCCTTTGAATTGTCCGGGATGGGCGTCGGGTAGTCCGTTTGCTCCTGTTTGGATCAATCCCAATACCCCTACGCGCACGCCATCGATTTCAAATATTCGGTATGGCTCAATGTGTAACCGCAACGAGTCGTGGGCATACATGTTGGCGCACACAAAACGAAAATCGGAGTGGTTGACCATAAAGCGCAAGTTATCGATACCACCGTCAAACTCATGATTGCCAACCACAGAAAGGTTAAACCCCGCTTTATTCATCAAAGCCACCATCGGATAGGAGGGCTGGGGATACATATCGTTGGCCGGATTGCCGGTGCGGTTGTCACCGGCAGATACAAGAATCAAATCGGGGTAAACCGTCCTCATGCTGTCTACAAGGGCAACAAATTGCGGGAAACGGTCAATAGAGGCATGCATGTCGTTTACTGCCAAAATGGTAATCTCTTTGGTCTGTGTCCTCGCAACAAGGCTGACAAACAGCGCAAGGGACAATAGGGTTATTTTTCTTTTCATCGTTTTCTATTTTCCTTTGATGTGTTTCTCCCAGAGTGTTTTGGCATGATTGACAAAAGCTTCGGGAGTGTCTCTGCTTAAAAATTTGTGATCCATGGTATAGTCACCTCCAAAAACGGGCTCATACACAACTTTGGTCTGTCCTGTCATGGTATATACCTCTTCGTCCTGATACATTCTGAGGAACATATTATCGGGACTGATGTCTCCTCTGCACGATTTAATATAGATCATCCAGATTTCCGCTACGCCGTCGTGATTCAGGTCGGTAAAGCTAAGCGCCCCTCTGACTATATTGGCGATTGGAGCATTGAAACATTCAAACTCCATATCATAGACCCTCCATACCTCTTCCCAATCACTGCCTGTCTTGAGAAAGCGGTGGGCGTATACCGATTTGCTGCCTAATACGTCACCGTATTCGTTTACTTCTGCGTACATCGCTTCTGTCTCGGCGGTGATTACAATATTTTCGCCTGTTTTGTCTGTGTACCTGTACGCTTCCACAAGATCTCCCTGATAAGGGATTTCTCCTGGAATTTCGTTTGCAGAGAGTTTTTGGGGGTAAATGGGAATGGGCTCAATCTCAATCTCAATCTCTGTCTCTGTTAGTTCGATATTGGCTCCCTCTGTGCCTTTTGGCTCGACTGTCTGAGACTTTTTGGAAGCCGATTGTTTAATGAGTTGTTGAACAAATACACCATGAGCTGATGACCAATTGCGACCGTCGTTACTGAGCGCTTGCACAACTCCATTCTTCCAAAGTAATGCCTGATCGGGAGCATAGGTTCGTCCCGCTACATACACATCACCCCCCTGGGTTACACAAACCGAGAGTGCAAAGCCGTTGTCAGGATAGTTTTGCCTGTTCCCATTTTTCCAAAGAACAGCATTCGTTTTATTTCCTCTATATTCATATCCGGCTACATAGAGATCGCCGTCGTCGGATACAAAAATTGAGGTTGCTGTGCAGCCTTCAGCGTCATCGGACAGAGTTTGAAGCACATTGTTCTTCCATAACACGGCAACATCATCTACACATCCTATTGCATAGACATCCCCATGATCGGTTACATAAACCGCATTGGCCCATCCACCCTTTCCATCCTTAAGGAATTGTCCTTTTCCATTTACCCAGATGGTGGCAACACGCTCAGAAATATCGGGGTCAACCTCTTCATTACCGCCTGTAAATCCGCTAATATATACATTGCCGTTGGAGGCTACAAAGATGGAGTTGGCCATGGCATTCTTGGGTGAGAGCGGGATTCTGGTCACTTTAGTTCCCGAAACTTTCCAACAGGCAGCCACATAATATCCCTCTTCTCCCATCACAAACTCAGAACCCGCTACGTAAACATCGCCTTCCTCTGTGGCAAAAACCGAAATGAAAACATCCACCGAGGCATGATCAAGAACAATTTTGGTGGTCTGATCCCCCTCAATCTTCCAAAGCGTTGGAATAGACTCTTCGTGTCCCGCCACATAAATGGTGTGATCTTTGGTAACAAAGACCGATTGTGCAGAGCTGGAACCTTCTTCACCAAGTATTTTTGGTTCACCGTCTATCCAAAGAGTGGCTTTTCTTCCACTCATTGCGCCATATACGTATCCGGCAACATAGACAGCAACTTCTTCCTGTTGCGGTTCTGCAAGCTCCGCCGTTTTCTGTTTTGGTGCGTTCTGTCCGCAGGAGGCAGCCAGAAGGAGCATGGCGGCGGTGATGATATTAGTCTTCATAAAAAGAGTCAAAGTCATTCGAATATTTTCCAAGGCGCAGTGCGCGTTCCTGTATCAGCAATAAGAGGTAGTCGGGATTCACGATGAGCAGACAGCACGAGTTGTAGCAATCGTCTTCTGCATCGCGGTACGCCAACCATTTGCGTTGTGCCGCCCGCATTTTGTCCTGATTCTCTTTGCCGAGTTTTTTCATCAGCGCCTGATAGTTTTCGTTTAACACTTTATCCCACTCTTCTTCTGTTTTATACTTGTCAGTTTCAAGGTAACAATCTGGAGCATAGATATTTTTATCATAATATGAATAGAGTTGGAAAGCGCGTTGACGAACCACAAACAACCTGTGGGAAGCTGAAAAAACGGAGAACATACTGCCCGAAAATTGAGCCCAGTAGCTGTTGATGAACGTGGTTTCGTCCTCTTTAAAAGCGAGCCAAGCTTTTTGTGCCGTTTGAAGTTTGTTGCGACAATCTCCCTGAAGCTTTGTCATCAAGGTTTGGTAAATTTTGTCTATCTCCTTCTCCCACGCTTCGGCGGCATTGCCAAAGGCGTGAACATAACCAAACGTGGATTCATCTTCCTCGATCTCCCTATCCATTTTGACATCTATCGAATGCCTGCCATCCTCGAAGTCAAAATCCGCTTCTACGACAGTGACCGTTACCGATTCTTTGGGCCGCTGTTGTCCACACGACACTGCAAAAATGAGCAGTGCGGCTGTTGCAATGATCAATATTTCTTTTTGTTTCATCCTATGATCGTTAAAATTGGTTAAAGGTTGATATTTTTCATGTAGAGCGAATAGGCCCCGCCTTCATCTCCGTTGCCCAAAAACTCCTCTTCGATTTGGGCAGG
>WQYK01000126.1 GCA_009781275.1 Bacteroidales bacterium
AAAGCTAAACATCACATATTGAGTTAATACATTGGATTCCATTGTTTCTATGTAACTGTCCTGAACATTGTACGATATGCTGTTGGCCTCTTTTAAGATGTCAAAGATTCTTACTGCCAAAGTTCCCATATTTTTGAACAACAACTTTGTCACCGATGCATTCCATACCGTGGATGGCTGATTAAATCCCTCCGGATAACCAATGTAAAAGATATGGTTGAGGTCACTGAGCAAGCTTAATCCCCATGGCAGTGTCCAATTCATATCAGCTCTTATCCGGTTGTTCCATGTGTTGTCAACGCCGTTTTGTTGGATCGTGTACCAGGACTTGGAGTAGGCGGCGTTCCCGGAAATACCAATATCTAACTTATCGCCACGGTAGTTAAAACGCAGTGTCTCATTAAGTCCAAAGGTGGTGGTGTGGTTTTTCACTCCATTGGTGTAGCCGTAGTTGGATCTGGACCTCACGCCTGTGGAAGACATCACATTAAATTTTGAGCGGGCAATAGGCGTACTGTAGGTCAGGTTGAGGTTGCCCGAAAAAGAGGTGCCTTCGTTCACCGGCATACTGTATTGGACTCCATCAATGTACTCCCTTTTGGTGATGATCGTATTCAAAGTGTAGTTGATGTCTGAACGAACAGAGATGGTACGGAAAGTGCTCATATTGGTGTTCCTAAACTCAGTGGTAAACCTGTTGGAAAACTCGGGCGTCAGATTCAAATTCCCTTCCCTCACATTAAGGGGGTTTGAGTTGTCTTTAACCGGCTGTAACTGTGTTAGTGAAGGCTGATTGGTTCGTCCGTTGTATTCGATTCTAAGGTTGGAGTTTTGCGAGAACCTGTAACGGAAATCGACCCGAGGTGCAAAGTTGAACCTGTGTCTTGCAAAGTCTCTATCCACTCCTCCCGTAGTTCCCACGCTACTGATGTAAGATGGCAGCGCCGAAAATCCGACTGTGTAGCTGTACTTTTCCTGATTGCTCCGCAGGTTGATCTCTGCTTGTTGCTCAATGGTGGTATTTTTGAGGATGTTTGAGTACTCTACGTCTTTAAGGTCGTATTTTCCAGTTAGTTCATTGATGTTAAAGCTCTCTCTGTCGGAGTTGTTTTGGCTGTACCGGTACCGGTATGCAAGCTCCAAAAAGTAGTTATTCCCAAGCGGTTGTGTATACGAAAGCCTGCTGCTTAATGAGTAGGAGGTGTTCTTTTGGGTATAGTTTTGATTTACGGAGTCTTTTCGTTCCCTTTCTCCATACACATTGGTGCCCGATAGGTTGTATCCATCCATCGAGCTCTCGGAAAGGCTGTAGTTAAAACTTAAAGAGATGGTGTTCCCAGGCTTCTCAAAGCGATGCCTCAGCAGCAACTCTCCCGATGTGGAGCGCGAATCACTGTCCCCAAACGATAAACTCTTTCCGTCGTTGATTTTGGTGCCGCGTGAGCCCACATTGCTGTATTTGGACTCCTCATCAAAGCGGCCGTAGCCAAGGGTGGCGTTGGGTCTAAAGAGTATGGAATTCCTGTCGTTCAAGCTGTAATCGATCTCCATGCCCACCCTGTGGGACTCTGACCGGCTGAGTGATTTACCCTCCTGGTTATAGAAGAAAGTACTGTCCGGTAAAAAGTTCTGACGATCGGTTCTGCTCTCTCTGATGGTCTCTGTTCCGCCGTAAAAGTAGTTGCCTCCCACCTTTAGTTTCTTATCGAAGAATTCGCTGTTCATGTTGGTACCTGCATTCCACTGCGTGGTGAGCCCGCTCCCGCCAAAGGTCATCATGCCTCCGCCAAAACGGACGCCTGCGCCACCAAAACCGCCTCCACCCCCCGCCGGCATTCCTCCCCGCATCCCCTGCATCATTCCTCCCATTGCATCGTTAAATACACGGTTGTTGGTGTTGTTTACGTTTCCAATAAACATCAACTGGTCACTTCCCTGGAATCGTCCCACCATACCGGCCGCCTGGTAATGCTCCTTTGTGCCATATCCGGCGCTCATGTTGCCAAACCATCCGTTCATCATTCCCGGACGAATGCTCAGGTCAAGTACAAACTCCTCATTTCCATCGTCAATACCCGTGAATCGAGCCTGATCGGATCTGCGGTTGACCACGTTAACCCGCTCTACCATCCGCGCCGGGAGGTTTCTGGTGGCAATGGTCGGGTCGTCGGTAAAAAACGACTTTCCGTCAATCATCACCCTTGAGATCTCTCTCCCGTTTACCGTAATTTTTCCGTCCGCGTCAACCTCCACTCCCGGCAGCTTTTTTAGCAACTCCTCCAACATGTCGTTTTCTGAAGTTCTAAAAGCAGAGGCGTTGAATTGGATCGTATCCTGTTTTACCACAATGGGGTTGCCCAAGGCTGTGACCATAGCCGCTTCTAAGAGGTTGACGTCTTCACGCATCAATACCTGTCCCAGGTCTACTTGGGCTTCACGTCCGGTAAAGGCGATTGTTTGCGTTCGCGAGTGGTATCCCATTAAGTCGATCTTGACGGTGTGCTCCCCGCGCCTGATCCCCAAGATCTCTACCACACCCCTCCTGTCCGAAATGGCAAATTTTGTAACGGTCGTCGATGCTCCTTCGTAAACCGCTATGACCGCAAACTCTATGGGCGCCTTTGTAAGGCTATCCACCAATACGGCCTTTAAGTTGTAGTTGCTTGGGGACTGTGCAGCAACGTGACCGCCTGCAAGCAGTCCCAAAATGATTGCAATGATCCATTTTTTAATAGTACGCTTCATGCTCTTTTTTTTCAAGTTCGGTTCTTTGACCCAACCAAGCGTCAAAAGTTTAAAAGTGGGCAAACGATCTAACCAACCCTGTGGGGATGTTGCGCCACAAAAGCTTCCCAACTCTTAGGCCCGGAAGATTGAGGCGCCACACACTGCGACTGGTAGTAATGGCACACCGCAACTGCCAGCGCGTCGGTTTCATCCCACTTGACAGGCACCTTGACCATCTGCACTGTTTTTTGTAACATTATAGCTACCTGTTCTTTGGAGGCAGCGCCCCTCCCAGTAATGGAGAGTTTAACCTTGCGGGGGGCATACTCAAAGACAGGGATTTTATGTGCCAGGGCTGCGGCGATGGCCATGCCTTGGGCACGCCCCAATTTGAGCATCGATTGCACGTTTTTTCCATAAAAAGGGGCCTCAATGGCCAATTCATGAGGGTGGTAAGTGGCAATCAATCCGCATACCTCTTCAAAAATCCGTTGCAGTTTAACAAAAGGGTCTTTGACTTTACTTAACTCAATCACGCCAATTTCCAAAGGTTTTAAGACCTTTCTCTCAATCGAGAGGATCGCCCATCCCATGAGGTTTGTTCCCGGGTCTATGCCTAAGATGATCTTTGGCTCCATGTCGTCAATCTATCCGGTCAAAGCCTGTATAGGGCTGTAAAACTTGTGGTATGGAGATGCCGGCGCCATCCTGGTTGTTCTCTATGATGGCGGCCACAATCCGTGGCAACGCCAGCGAGCTGCCGTTTAGGGTGTGGAGGAGTTGGGGTTTCTGTTTTTCGTCGCGATACCTCAATTTGAGTCGATTGGCCTGAAAAGATTCAAAGTTGGATACCGAGCTGACCTCGAGCCAGCGCCCCTGAGCAGCCGACCACACCTCAAAGTCGCAGGTCAATGCCGATGCAAAACTCATATCCCCCCCGCAAAGGCGCAGAATCCTGTAGGGCAATCCCAACGATTGCACCAATTTTTCAACGTGGGAGACCATCTCGTCAAGGGCTTTGTAGGACTCCTCCGGTGTGCGCAATTGAACAATCTCGACCTTGTCAAATTGATGCAGGCGATTTAATCCCCGCACATCTTTGCCGTAGGAGCCTGCCTCGCGCCTAAAACATGGGGTATAGGCGGTCAATTTGACAGGTAGCTCTTTGGGATCCACAATCACGTCTCGGAATATATTGGTTACCGGGACTTCTGCGGTGGGAATGAGGTAAAAATGGTCTAATCCCACATAGTACATCTGGCCGCTCTTGTCGGGGAGTTGTCCGGTGCCAAAGGCGGAGGCTTCGTTGACCATCAGCGGGGGCTGTACTTCTACATAACCTGCTGCTGTGTTAAAGTCCAAAAAGTAAGAGATGAGCGCCCTTTGCAAACGCGCGCCCTTTCCTTTGTAGACAGGAAAACCGGCGCCGGTAATCTTTACGCCCAGATCAAAATCGATGATGTCGTACTTGGAGGCTAATTCCCAGTGGGGCAGCGCTTGCGCCAATTGGGGCATTGCACCGCCCTCTGATATAACCTCGTTCTCCTCCGCCCCTCTTCCGGCCGGAACCATTTCAGAGGGCAGGTTGGGCAGGAGAACCAATGTATCGTTTAGCTGTTGGGTGAGGAGTTGAAGTTCCGACTCCCAAATTTTTATCTGTTCTTTTGCTTCGACAGTCGCACGCTTGGCCGCTTCTGCCTCTTCCCGTTTACCCTGTTGCATCAACACGCCGATCTGCTTGGCGGCCACATTCTGTTCTGCAAGGGCAGCATCGGTGGCCGTTTGGAGTGCGCGGCGCTTATCGTCTAAAGAGATGATGGTTTGTACCAACGGAGTTGCGTCAAAATTTTTTACCTTTAGGCGTGTACACACCTTGTCGGTCTGTTCACGAATCGTCTTTAATGTGATCATAACATGTTATCTTAAAAAAAAGTCGCCTTGGTGGAGGCGACTTTTGAATGTCTGTATTTATGCCTGTGCCCCACCGGTAAATGGGAGTACTGATATAAAAGATTTGTTGTCTGCTTTTTTACGGAAGAAAACCACTCCGTCAATAAGGGCGTAGAGGGTATGGTCGCGTCCCATGCCTACATTCTCGCCTGCGCAGTGAACGGTACCGCGCTGACGCACCAAAATGTTTCCGGCTTTGGCAGTTTGTCCGCCAAAGAGCTTAACACCTAATCGTTTGCTGTGTGATTCGCGGCCGTTCTTAGAACTGCCGACACCTTTTTTGTGAGCCATAACTATCTGATTTTCATTATTAATCTAAACAACTTCGTC
>WQYK01000127.1 GCA_009781275.1 Bacteroidales bacterium
GCATTGATGCCGACCAACTCATTGCTGAGCATCGTTTTGATGTAGAGCGTCTTTTTATCGGGCGACAAGCCCTGGCTCTCCCGACCTTTGGTCTCCCTGTCTTCCCAAATGACCGCTCCCGTCTGTTTGTCTAAGGCGCGTGTAATGCGCTCCGGCGTGGTGATAAATACTTTTCCGTCTGTTTGGACAGGAAAGTTGGCGGCTGCGGAGAGGTTGCGGTTGGGGCCGTTGATCCACTTCCATGCCAACGTTCCGTCTTGACGGTTAAGCGCATAAAACTCATTTCCCCAAGAGCCTATATAAACCTTCTCTTTGTCGGCGCAGGGGCGCGCTTCTATAAAGTTTTGGATGCCGGTGTAGACCCACTTTTCGGCCCCTGTTTTTAAATCGAGGGCGTAAAACTTTCCACAGGAGCTGCCGATGTAGACCGCTCCGTCATCAACAAGCGGACAGGCTACGATTCCCTTTTCGGTCTGATACTTCCACACCAACCGGCCGGAATGGGCCTCTAAACAGTAGACGCTTCCATCGGTGGAGGCGCACACCACCTTTCCGTCGCTGTAGTAGGGAAAAGAGTAGATGCGGCCGTCGGTTTTGAAGGCCCAAAGAGCTGCGCCGTCGGTTGCAGAAATCGCCTTAATGACTCCGGGAGCAGTAGCGTAGAAAATGCGCGACCCGTCAAATGCAAAGCCGCTGCCAATGTCGCCGCTGTCTTGGAACTGCCATACGACTTCTACATTTTTGTAGGCATCGTTAAACGAGTAGTCGGGGCGGGATGGCTCAATAGATCGATCTACATTGTTCAAAACAAGGCTGCTCCAAGGCTCTGCCTCTGTCCGGACGCCGGCAATCCGGTGAAATACCTCCATATTTCTGGTTTCCGGGTCGATTTTGATGATGTTGTAACCGGTTTCCCGTCCGCCGGCAATCACGGCGCGGCTCAACACCCCGGGCACCCCATCATTGACATGAAAAGTGTTGGCGTGCCAATGCCCGCCCAAGGTCAATACAATATTCCCCTGCTTAAGGATATCAAAGACCTGATCCCAGTTGGCAAGACTTTTGTCCATGGGATTGTGCACAATATAGATGATGGGCATCTCTTTGGGAGTGGCCTTTACCAAAGAGTCGAGCCACACCAAATCCTCCCGCGGCACCTGCGCATTGCCCATACGCATGTTGGGCCCCGAATTGGAGCCTGCAAAGAGAAATCCGTGAGAAACAAACGAAAAACCGGAAGCGCCAAAGAGGCGATTAAAGCTATTGCAGCCGCTCTCGCTCCACTTGGTGTCGTGGTTCCCGGGTACAATGTACCAAGGCACCTTGAGTTTCCCGATCGTCTCCTTGGCCAGCGCCAACTCCTCGTCCGACCCAAATTCGGTGATGTCTCCGGCCAAAATGGCAAACTGAATCTGCGGCTGCGCGTTGATGTCCTCAATGCACTTGCTAAGGTCTTCGATACTTGTGCCGGAACCGATGTGGGTGTCGGCCAAAAGTGCAAAGATGAGCTTGTCCGATGCGTTTTGCGCTTTGCAAAGGCAGAGGGTAGATAAAATGGTAAGGGTAAGGAAAAAGCGTTTCATGGCGACTAAGGTAAATGATTTGGGAGCAAAGTTAACGATAAATCACCAGCTGCAATCATCGCTACTACGGTGTCTTCTTTACGCAGCGGATGGTATGACCTACTAATTTAACAGAATACGAATCCGGAGAAAGACTACCATCGCTCAATGAGGAAAAACCGATGCTTCTCGCTCTCGAATTATCATTATTATATTGGTCGCTCGACCAATAGACGCCTTGAGTACCATCATCGTTAAGCGATTTACTCACATTCGAAAGATAGCCTTTCGCAGGAAGGAAAATGACGTTGGGGGCGCTCCCATAAACGCGTCCGTTAACACTGTTTAATGGTTCCCATTTGCTATCGGTTTCAATAAGCGCTTGTAATTGTGCTCTCGTGGGTACTACCCAATCCTTAGGGCAGGGGTTGTTGTCGGCTGCCCATGTAGTGCCGGAGGGAGCGGAAGTACCCCATGTTCCTTCGGATGGACTGGGAGTAATCGGATTTGTAGCGCTCCAGCCGATTTTGCGGTTCCATTGATAATACATACCCGTGTCTTCGGGTTTGGCGGCAAACTTACCGGGCGCAGCCACATTGCGGGTGGCCCATGTTAAGCCGGCAATCGTTACGCCCTCGTCAAAAGTAGGGTCGTAAGCATCCTGATTGCAGCCGGCGCTGCTCAGTACAAGACCCAAAGTGAGGGTCAAAATGGAATAGAATAATTTCTTCATAATGTCGTAATTTTTATTGGTAAATGTTTCATGGCGCAAAGGTATGGAAGAGAAAACTCCCATGCACCAGTAAAAATACTGGTTTTTTAAAATTTCACACCCAAAGTTTCTACAAATTGCCGCGATTTTGGGAAAAATGTTTCTTGCTTTGCAAAGAAAAAACGATTACCTTTGCATCATCACCAATAAAAGAAATCACGATGAGAACTAAAAGCAAGACAGAAAAAGAGGAGAACGAAGTAGTTCCCGAGGAGCGTAAATCAAAAATCACATTGTATTGGGAGAAAAGAGACCGGCTTGGCTACCCTCCCGGAGAAATTATCAACAGGCGAGCAGTGCTCAAATAATGAATCAAAAAGGAGGATTGAGGCGTGAGATATTATTTAGACACCAATGTGTTAGTACATATATTAATGCGGGAAGATGACAGTATATGTCGTGAAGTTCGACATCTGTTTAAAGAGTATTCCAATCGTTTTTATGTGAGCTCTATTGCTGTAAAGGAGCTCATACATGCGTACAAAACGGGAGGTATACGAGATACATATAATAAGTCAGTCAGAGACCTGTTTGATGCTATGGATGATTCGGGTATAGAAATCGTCCCCATGAACAAGCACCATCTACAGCAATACGCAGCGTTGGAAATCGTTGCAGGGCATAAAGACCCAAATGACCACATTATTATTGCTCAGGCTATTTCAGATAAGATTCCAATTATTTCATCCGACCGAATGTTTAGAGAGTACACAAGGCAGGGGCTAGATTTTGTGAATAACAGAAGATAGAAAAAGCGTAATAGCGCTCAATCTCCAATTCTGACTATCTTTGTCACAAATCGACATGCCCGCATCCTATGAAAACAAGAGACCTTGTAACATCTGCTTTCCTGCTCATCGCAGTCGGCTGTACCCATCACTATCGGGAGGAGATCCTCTCCCCTGTTGCCTACGTCAACCCGCTGATGGGCACCATGTCCGACTTCTCCTTCTCTACCGGAAACACCTATCCGGCAGTAGCGCTGCCCTGGGGCATGCACTTTTGGACGCCACAGACCGGCCCCATGGGCAACGGTTGGGCTTACACCTATACCGACAAAAAGATACGCGGCTTTAAACAGACCCATCAGCCCAGCCCTTGGATCAACGACTACGGCGCCTTCTCGTTGATGCCGATGATTGGCCACGGCAAGTGGTTGGAGGATGAACGCGCCAGTTGGTTCTCCCACAAAGCCGAGATCGCCACGCCCTACTACTACAGCGTCTACTTAGCCGACCACGATATTACCGCCGAGTTTACCCCCACGGAGCGGGCAGCGCTCTTTCGCTTCACCTTTCCCGATAGCGACAGCGCTTTCGTAGTGGTAGACGCGTACGACCGCGGCTCCTTTATTAGGGTGATGCCCGACCGCCAAACAGTCATCGGCTACTCCTCTCGCAACAGCGGCGGAGTGCCCCAAAACTTCAAAAACTACTTTGTGATGCACTTTGAGCGCCCCATCGAATCGCATCACTTTTATGTGCGCCATATAGAGCCCGACAGGGCCAAACGGCAACCTGTCACCAAAGAGATGTACCAAACCTGCGCCGATACCGTCACCCAATACCAAACCAACCACGTATTGACCGCCTTAGGCTTTAATGTCAAACAGGGAGAACAACTCCACGTCAAAGTGGCTTCCTCGTTTATTGGATTTGAGCAGGCGTTTCAGAATTTAAAAGAGTTAGACAGCCAGGGAGACGGCTCCTTTGAAGCCATCAAAGAGGCAGCGGCAGCACGCTGGAACGAGGTATTGGGGCGTATCCGTTTAGAGGGCGGCACCGTTGATCAATACCGCACGTTTTACTCCTGCCTCTATCGCTCCGTACTATTCCCCCGCAAACTCTATGAAATATCGGCAGCAGGTGACACGTTGCATTACAGCCCCTACAACGGCCAAATATGTAGCGGGGCCCTCTACACCGACACCGGTTTCTGGGACACCTTTCGGAGCCTCTTTCCACTCCTCAACTTAGTCTATCCATCGGTAAACCGCGAGATACAGGAGGGATTGTTAAACACCTACTTAGAGAGCGGATTTTTGCCCGAATGGGCCAGCCCAGGACACCGTAACTGCATGATTGGAAACAACTCCGCATCGGTAGTGGCAGACGCCATCGTCAAAGGAGTGACCCATCCTGCCCACATCGACTCTTTATACGCCGCCATGGTGCACGCCACCCACCACGTCCACCCGTCCATACGCTCCACCGGACGACTGGGGCACGAATACTACAATTCGCTGGGTTACATCCCTTATGATGTGGGAATCAACGAAAACGCCGCCCGCACCTTAGAGTACGCCTACAACGACTGGTGCATCTTGCAGGTAGCGGAGCTGCTGAATCGTCCCCTTCAGGAGCGTGAATTATGGCGGAGCAGATCCCAAAACTACCGCAACCTCTTTGACCCTCAGGTGAATCTGATGCGCGGACGCAACGCAGACGGAAGCTTTCAATCCCCCTTTAGCCCCTACAAATGGGGAGACGCCTTTACAGAAGGCAACAGTTGGCACTACTCATTTAGCGTCTTTCACGATGTGCCCGGCCTGATGGAGCTCATGGGCGGCCCCAAAGCCTTTGAGTCAAGA
>WQYK01000128.1 GCA_009781275.1 Bacteroidales bacterium
TGCAAAAGAGTTTGTGCAGGTAGTTGGCTACCTGATGCTAACAAAAGCAGCAGGGCAATAAAAATTATTTTTCGTATCATGGCATTTGATTGATTTTCATTAACACAGATCCTTTAAAGTAATCGTTGAAAGGCTCCAAACCTATACTTATTTCCCCTGTAGCTTTGGTTAGAGGGGCTGCCGGAGCAGGCACGCCGGTAATCAGCTCTAACGCCTTGGCAAGAAGCGGCTCCTTAGGATCCCCCAATTGCCGGACGCCATCACGCAAGATGTCGGTCACCTCGTAATCGGGCTTAAACCCATCTTTGAAATTTGTGACACCCAAAGAGTTGGCATAACGTTGAACAATCGGTTGTATACCCCAGTTTTTGATCTCCTGATCTACAACCCAAGATTTACCGTCGTGGTATTGGGCCTGAAACAGTATGGCGCCGGTATATTTGCCACGTGTAGTCGTCCCAATCTTAATCACCTGCATGTATGGATCCAAGCCGGTAATCACAAACTCAGAAGCAGAAGCTGTATTGTAGGAAGTGAGTACATAGATCCGACTCAGATCCATATTCACGGGAACCGTCTTGTCAAAAAGCTCCCTTAGCTGATCATATTGCCCTTGTCGCTGCCAATAAGCCTGATAAGAAGCATTCCACTGATAGGTCATCATTATTTTTTCTGATTTTACCACATCTTCCGGAGCCAAGATACTTGTCAAATGGGTTGCTACATATACATAACCACCTAAATTGTAACGCAAATCCAACACCACATCCTGCACGCCTTCTGCTTTAAATCGTTGGAACACATCATCAAGATCCTCTTCCGAGCCTCCAAAGAAATTACTGTAAAATAGATACCCGATTTTGTGTCCCTCTATCTCAAATATTTGCTCACAACCTATCGCGTCTAGTTGCATTTTTACCGCCACCATGCTCACGTTCTCTCCCGGGTCAATGCCCAAAGGGCCGGATACGCCCAATTGCAAAGTGATCGAAGAAGCTGTATGAAGTTTAGACCACATTGACTGATAGTTGCTCTCTGTAATCTGAACGCCATCTATCTTACAAATAATATCTCCCCGCTTTAGCCCCGCCTTTGCAGCAGGAGTATCGGCATACACAAACTGAAGAATAAATATCACATTCTTGTCCGCAAGTATGTAGGCAACAGGATGAATCGAATATCCAAAAGTGGTCTCTACCCCTTGTCCGCCTTGGGCTACAGCCTCATAATCGTCCGTAATAAAAGACCATTTGTCCTCGGGTTTATACAACAGCTTTTCAAAATAGGCTTCTGAGTCCATCTCATATTTACGATCGATGTTCGTAGGCATCGTTGCTGTCCACAAGTATACATCATCCATAAATTCATAAACAAAGTTGTTCACTTTTTGTACCAGACGGGGCGCCTGTTTGTCATCAGGTTTATATACTCCCTTATCTATACAGGATATAAAAAGAGTCGAGAGAAGAAAGTATGCGATAAGAGTTCGTTTAGATGTCATATTTTCTTGATTTTTTGTGTAACTAATAAAAACAATATCCTGCAAAGGTAAAAATTTTTACTTTTGTGTTTTATTCCCCTCTATGAAGAATTTTATTGAAGAATTGCAATGGCGTGGTATGGTGCACGATGTGATGCCCGGAACCTTAGAACAATTACAAAAAGAGATGACGGTGGCGTACGTGGGCATTGATCCCACCGCCGATTCCCTACACATAGGGCACCTTGTGACGGTGATGTTGTTAAGGCATTTTCAACTGTGCGGACACAAGCCGATTGCCTTAGTGGGAGGCGCCACCGGTATGATTGGAGACCCCTCCGGAAAATCAGCCGAGCGAAACCTGTTGGACGAACCGACTTTACGCCACAATCAAGAAGCGATCAAAAAACAACTGACCCGTTTTTTAGATTTTGACTCCAACGCGCCCAACGCCGCAGAGATGGTCAACAACTACGACTGGATGAAAGGGTACACTTTTTTAGACTTTACCCGCGACATTGGCAAACACATAACGGTCAACTATATGATGAGTAAAGATTCGGTAAAAAAACGCATCTTGGGAGATGAGCGCGAGGGGATGTCTTTTACCGAGTTTACCTATCAACTGGTACAAGGATACGACTACCTTTACCTATATGAGCATAAAAATTGCAAACTGCAGATGGGTGGCAGTGACCAATGGGGCAACATCACTACGGGATCGGAGTTGATTCGCCGCAAAACGGGCGGTGAGTGTTTTGCCCTTACCTGCCCTTTGATTACCAAAGCAGACGGAGGAAAGTTTGGCAAAACAGAGCAGGGAAATGTATGGATTGACGCCCGTTACACCACCCCTTACGCCTTTTACCAGTTTTGGCTCAATGTATCGGATCAGGACGCAGAAAAATACATCAAAATATTCACTTTTCTCAGTAGAGAAGAGATTGCAGAGGCCATTGTCCAACACAACACTGCGCCACACGAGCGTCATCTCCAAAAGCTACTGTCTAAAGAAGTTACCTGTATGGTACATGGAAAAGAGGAGTACGAAAAAGCAGTAGAAGCATCCAAGATTCTCTTTGGACAGGGCACCTCCGATACGCTTAGAAGTTTGGATGAAGCCACCTTTTTGTCGGTTTTTGAAGGGGTGCCGCAATTTGAACTTGGGGTGTCCGACCTTCCCTCTGACGTGATTGAGCTATTGGCTGTTAAGACATCGGTTTTTCCTTCCAAAGGAGAGTGTCGCAAGATGATTCAGGGCGGTGGGCTTAGTCTTAACAAAGAGAAAGTTGCCCTGACCGACTTGCAAATCGATGTATCGATGCTCTTGCAACAAAAATACCTCCTTGTACAAAAAGGGAAAAAGAGCTATTATATAATTCGGATTATTCACTAAATCAACGCAGATGGAAAAGCAAGAGAGCACCCGACAACTTAGGGTAGGTCGACAACTGCAACGCGACCTCGCAGAGATTTTTCAACAACAGGGAATGAACGCCTACGATGGAGCCATGGTGACCGTCACCTCCGTACGCATGAGTCCCGACCTTGCGCTGGGACGGGCGCGAATCAGCGTCTTCCCCTCCGACAAAGCGCACGACGTATTGGAGATACTCCAAAAACAGACCAAAGTGATTCGCGGAGAGCTCGGTCGGCGGGTGGCCAAACAGTTGCGGATTGTTCCGGAACTTGTATTTCAAATAGATGACTCTTTGGACTATGTAGAACGAATCGACGAATTGCTCTCCAAGTGAACCTGCCACTCTTTATAGCGCGCAGGTACCTCTTTGCCAAAAAGTCGCACAACGTCATCAACATCATCTCATGGATCAGTGTGCTGGGGATGATGGTGGGGACGATGGCTTTTATTGTGATTCTATCTGTATATAACGGCTTTGACCAGTTGGTACAGACGCTCTACCACACCTTTGATTCCGATTTGGTCATCAGGCCAAAGATGGGAAAGTACATCGACACTGTTGACCCCTCGCTCGAACAAATCAGGCAAGATCCATCCATTTTAGCCTATAACGAGGTGGTCGAAGAGACGGTCATCCTGCAATACCTTGGCCGGCCCGTGGTCTCAGCCACAATGAAGGGCGTAGACGAGCACTTTTTCACACACAGTCCCCTTGTTGACTACATCATACAAGGAGATTTCAAACTCAAATTTGGAGACATTGACCAGGCCGCACTGGGCCGTGGATTGGCAACCTCTTTGGGGGTAAATGTTCACTTTAAAGATCCCCTCTATCTCTATTTTCCCAGCCGCAGCGCATCCGTTAACCTGCTCAATCCACAGGCAGCTCTTTTGGAAAAACGACTCTTTCCGGCCGGCATCTTTTCTGTTGAGCAAAATTACGACTCCAAATATTTTTTTGTGCCGCTCTCTCTATCGCGTGAAATCATGGAGTACACCACCGAGGCAAGCTACATTGAGCTCAGATTACAACCCAATGCTCAACCCAACAAAGTGCAAGCCCGTTTTGCCGCCCTCCTCGATCCTGACGACTACCTCCTGTTAAATCGATACCAGCAAAACGAGACACTCTATAAGATGATGCGTACAGAAAAACTTGTGATCTACTTTCTTCTCCTTTTTGTCTTGCTTGTGATTACATGTAACATCTTAGGTTCCATTGCGTTGCTCATCATGGAAAAACGAGAAGACATCGAAACGCTCAAAAGCATGGGCGCTTCCCCAATCACCATCAAGCGCATTTTCTTGTTTGAAGGTTGGATCATTGCCTTTTTTGGCACCCTCTCCGGACTTATACTTGGCGTACTACTCTGTTTTTTGCAACAGCGCTTTGGTTTGATTGGCCTGCCCGGGAATTACATCATCAATGCCTACCCTATACAAGTACAATGGGGCGACATGCTCTCGGTATTAGGCTCGGTATGGATCATCGGATATGTAGCCGCACGACTCTCCGTCTACTTTTTTCTCACCAAACCAATGCTCTCTGCTCCCCAAAAAAGCGACGAGCCCTAATAAAGTCCTCTTTAGATTCGAAAATTCCATAAAGAGCGGATCCGCTGCCGGAAAGGGAGGCGTATAGAGCGCCAAAAGCGTAAAGTTTCTCTTTGTACTCCCGTAAGATTGGATATTCAGGAAAAAGCGTCGTTTCAAAGTCATTTACGATACACGCTGCCCACTCTTTTACGGGCAGAGACAACAGATCCCGTAAAGAGTGTTTGGGCTTTTTGGGGGTCGATTGGGCGTAGGCTTGAGCTGTTGAAATAAAAACCGACGGCTTGCATACAAGAATATACAAGCCGGAAAGGTCAATCTCAAAGGGAGTCAAAAACTCTCCCCTGCCCGTAGCTAAATGGGGACGTTTATACAGCATGGCGGGGCAGTCCGATCCAAGGCGGGCAGCATACTTTTCTAACTCTATCTCGATTATGCCAAGCGAGAAATAGTCATTTAACAACCTTAA
>WQYK01000129.1 GCA_009781275.1 Bacteroidales bacterium
AAACCCCCCATTTTCGGAATGGGTGGCACAAAGTTCGGAATGGGTGGCACAAAGTTTATCTTTTACTTTCCTAAATTTGCACTCGGATTTCTATTCAAGCCATGCGACCAATCCTCATCATCATCTCTGCGGCCACCCTTTTGCTGGCGGTATCCATTTTTGCCCTTGTAACCCGCACACGCCGTACCATTCGCAAAAAGAACAGAAGCATCTTTAGGCTGATTCGTCAATGCGACCACCTGACAAAGGAGCTGGAGCAGGCGCGTATGGAGAAAGAACTCACAGAAAAAGTCATCCACAAAATCATCACCGATATTCACTAATCTCAAATACTAAAATTATGTTCAACAAATCCTTCCTCTCCCTGTTTTTTGCCTGCATGCTCACGATTGCTTGCACCCCCGATTACGACTGCTGCATACCCTCCGTGATCCATGTTGACCCCGACCCCGTGACCATGGGCGGAGCTGCCAACGCAACCGTAGATGTAACGCTCATCTGCCCTATTGCATGGACGCTCCAAGACCTGCCCGACTGGCTCACCGCCTCTCCCGCCTCCTCCCCTACAGGCACAGGCGCCTTGGGCGCTCCCGTCACCTTTACCGCCCAAGTCAACACCGGCGCCTCCCGCTCCGCCACCCTCACATTTGAGGCCGCTAACGGCGACAAAGCAACCGTCACCATAACACAAAACCCCCGCAAAACCTTTGACGTAACCCAAACCCTCACAGGCGCAACGAGCACAGAGCCCATCACTTCTACCATTACAGAGGGCGACGACTTTACCGCAACCTACACCCCGGAATCGGGCTTTGCTCTGCCCGTTACCCTTACCGTAACCATGGGCGGCGTTCTGCTGGTCGACCCTACCGATTACACCTTTAACAGCGGCACCGGCGAATTGACTGTACCCAAAGTTTCCGGCGACTTGGCCATTACCGCAGGCTGCGGCCTTGCCACCTACACCATCGCCTACAACAAAAACACAACAGAAACCGTAACCGACTTGCCCGCCGACCAAACCAAAACCCACGGCGAAGCCTTGACCCTCTCCTCCGCCACCCCCACGCGGGTTGGCTATAACTTTACCAAATGGAACACCGCCTACGATGGCTCAGGCACTGACTACGACCCCAGCGGTTCCTACACCATCAACGACAACGTAACCCTTTACGCACAGTGGGAGCTCATAATCTACACCGTAACCTATAACAGCAATGGAACGGGTGTATCGAATATGCCGACTCCGCTTGTCCAAAACAAAGCCCACGGCCAAACCTTTTACGTAGACCCCGCCCCCCCCACACGAGAGGGTTATAACTTTACCAAATGGAACACCGCCTCCGACGGCTCCGGCACCGACTACGCCCCCGGCGGTTCCTATACCGGCAACTCCGACGTGACTCTATATGCGCAGTGGTCCCTCATCACCTACACCCTGTCTGTTGCCCACGTTACCGGTCAGACCGACGGTTACGGTACGGTAGCCATTACCGCAGGCAATCCTACCGACAACCCCACTGGCGCTTCCGTAACTGTTAAGGCCACTCCCGCAGGTACATGTACGTTTATTAAATGGGTAGCCACCGACGATAGAGGCGCAACGGCTGTGCAGGATGGCGCAACAGACGCAGGGGAAACCTACACCTTTACCATTACCGCCAACACCACCCTTTACGCCGTATTTCAGGGTAGCGGCAGCGCTGCCGCTCCCATTGAGATTACCACCGTTGCCCAATTAAACAATGTGCGCAGTAATTTGTCGTGGAATTACATACTTATGGCCGACCTTAACCTGAACGTGGCGCCTTACAACACTGACCCGGGATGGGAGCCCATAGGTGTTACCTTTACAGGCGTCTTTGACGGCAACGGGCATACCATTTCTAACCTCTTTATTGACCGCACTTCAATCAACGTTGGTCTCTTTGAACAACTCACCGGAACGGTCAAGAATCTTCATGTGGAAATAAACAGCATTGACGGATTCAACCAGACGGGCGGCATAGTGGGTACAGTAAGCAGCACCGGCAAGATTGAACATTGCTCGGTAACAGGGGGTTCGATTAGCGGCAATAATAATGTTGGCGGCGTAGCGGGTCGGAATGATGGCAGCATAAGCAACTGCTATACCACCGGAGCAGTCAGCAGCGTTGGTAGTAATGTTGGCGGCGTTGTGGGTCGGAATGGTGGCAGCATAAGCAACTGCTATACCACCGGAGCAGTCAGCAGCGTTGGTAGTAATGTTGGCGGCGTTGTGGGTTTAAATGCGATCACCGGCAGCATCAGCAACTGTGTGGCGCTAAGCGCAACTGTAAAAGCAACAGGAGGTACAGGGCGCGTGGTTGGAGGTAATTCTGGCACACTTATTAATAATTATGCCCACAGCAGCATGGGTACCGATGGCGGTGCGGCGTTCCCTATCGGCAGCGGACTTGGTCATGTAAACGGCGACGATTGCGTTGCCACCCCCGCAGCAGCTTGGTGGACAGCCGAAGGGCGTTGGGATGTAAGCGGTAGCAATACGGCATGGGACTTTACAACCATCTGGTCGGTAACAAGCGGTAGCTTGCCGGTGTTGAGATGATGGAGAATGGAGAACTATGGCTTTGAAGCCGTTTGGTTATTTAAAAAGGCCTCCTTAGGGGGGCTTTTTTTGCAATTTCATTCTGACATTTTGATAGTTGCTGCGTTCAAAAAAGGGTACCGGTTTTCATATTTCAGAAATTATTTCTATTTTTGCAGAGTAGTATATAAGTGCGAATATTATGACAACGTTAATCATCAAAGACAACACATCGCAAGCCAAAAAGTTTGTTGCATACGGACGTACACTTCCTTTTGTAAAAGTTCTCAATGAAAAACCAGAATCCGAATATAATCTGTATAGCAGTCTCGATGGTGCATTTGCAGACGTGCGGTTAATGATGGACGGTAAAAAGGGAGAAAAATCAGCGGAAGAGTTTCTTGAGGAAATGCGTAACAGTAAATGAACAGCAAGATAGTTACCACTGAAGATTTTGAACGTAATTTCAAAAGGCTTTCAAAAAAGTATCACTCTTTGAGTGATGATTTTGAGATTTTAATCAATATCCTAAAAGAGAATCCCAAGATAGGCGATGACTTGGGCAACAACGTCCGTAAGGTGCGTATGTCGATTGCGTCAAAAAGCAAAGATAAAAGTGGTGGAGCAAGGGTCATTACTTGTAGTGTTTTAATAACTACCGAAAACGTAAAAATCTACTTGCTAACCATTTATGACAAAGGAGAAAAAGACACCATTTCTAAAAAGGATATCGAATTCCTAAAAGAAATTAACGGATTGGTATAGTTTTTTTTATATCCATTTTTAAAGCCTCCTTAGGGGGGCTTTTTTTGTGGGTTGGGGTGTGGTTGGTTGGTTGCTGCTAAAAGTTGACGTTTTCTAAACTTTTGTCCAAGTAGGCGCGTAATTCACTAAAAGTCATGACCTCCTGTTTTTCAGTCGTTCTACCTGCTTTTTCTCTGGTAAAAAATTGTCCTCTGAAACAACGTTTTCACCTGTTTTCAATTCTAATGCCTTACGAGCGTCACCCGCAATTTTGCCACCTTGACGTGCTGCTTGTTTATTCTGCACAAATCCTTTTGGATTTTGCGTACGAACAATCGCAGTTGTTGAAGCCTCGCCAAGCATTGAAAAAATCAGCTCTAAATCGTTGAAATGGTCACGTAAATTTTGACTTTTTAGTCCTTTAACTTGTTTGTATTCAGAAGGTGTAAGTCCAAATGTTGCTTTTGAAATTTCTGCGGTAAGAATAGAATATTCCACTGTTTTTTTCACACCATGATTTTTCCATTCATCGGTCAGTTCTTCTCTAATGGCGATACTTCGCATACGTTTTTCAATCCAATCGTCAGGATACCCCTTTAGTTTGTACAGTTCACGAGTACGTAGTGTCGCAATTTCAGGATTTTCGATTTCCTCAATTCGCTCGCTTCCAACCTGTGCTAACCAACGCTTAAATGGCTCTGCCTTAGGTGACGGAATGGACTGAATAATACGCAAAATCCCCTTTAAATCAGCACAATTCATCAGTTGCTTACCTCCTGTTGTCTCTACCAAAAGGGTAGGTACAAATTGTACCCACCCTTGGGCAAGTTCTTCATCACGTTGTCGCAGACGTTTGATATATTGTTTTGGGTCATTGCTGTCAGTTAAAACAGCTACAACATCTTCTACAACAAAATACCACTTTTCCTCCGCTTCACTCCAAGAAGTGCGAACCTGTCTGTCTTCAAAAAGCTTTAAATTACTCATAACTATTTGTTTATCCTTATTTGCATACATACTGAATCAACGCCCAAAGATACTTTTTTCATTTTTATGCGCAATCTTTGTTGCATCTGTTTTTTTATTGCCCTACAAAAATAGGAAATCTTAAAATCAGTCAAAAAACCCATTTGTCCAGCACTAGCGGAAAATATTTAAACAACAAAACATTTAAAAGAAAACAGTGATGAATGTAGTAAGATTTAGTGATGTTGAGGATAAGATTCTCAAAATCAGAGATGAAAATGTTATTTTGGATAGTGATGTGGCAACGTTGTATGGGGTGGAAACCATGCGGATTAATGAGGCAGTAAAGAATAATCCTGACAAATTTCCTGAGGGTTATGTTATCGAACTAACTGCAGATGAAAAGAGAGAGGTTATCGAAAATTTCGATAACCCCAAAACTAAGTTTTCCCCTACTCTTCCAAAAGCCTTTACAGAAAAAGGCTTATACATGCTCGCCACCATCCTAAAAAGCCCGCGGGCGACCCAAACCACTATTGCCATTGTAGAAGCCTTTGCCAAAATCAGAGAACTGTCGCGTACCATTGCAGCGCTCTCTCAAAGCCCCGAAGAGTTTCAGC
>WQYK01000130.1 GCA_009781275.1 Bacteroidales bacterium
ACTTTGGCAGTAAGAATCTTTGACATCTTAAAAGAGGCCAACAGCATATCGTACAATGTTCAGGACAGTTACATAGAAACAATGGAATCCAATGTATTAACTCAATATGTGATGTTTAGCTTTACCTTTAGGTTTGGAACTTTTGGTGGCCGAGGCGGTATGAACAGAGGGAATTGGCATGGCGCTATGGGTGGATCCGGGGCAGGCCATGGGCCTGTGATGAGGCCGCCTATGTAGGGGGCGCCTGCACATAACGCCGCCACCGGTCGAGTACCTGTTGAAAATCTATAGGAAGGGGAGCGCTAAAGTGCAGCTCCTCTTTTGTTTTGGGATGTATAAACCCCAAGCTTTGTGCATGAAGCGCATGGCGTGGCATGATTTTAAAACAATTCTCCACAAACTCCTTAAACTTGGCGTAGAGCGCCCCTTTGCGAATCCGGTCTCCCCCATAGCGGTCATCGTTAAAGAGCGGGTGCCCCATAGCGTCTGCATGCACCCGTATCTGATGGGTGCGTCCCGTCTCCAACCGGCAAGAGATCAATGTAACGTAACCAAAGCGTTCGATGACTTTATAGTGGGTCACGGCATGCCGCCCCTGCACCACATGGGTCTCGTGACGATCCTTTTTCAGGGCTTTAAAGCGCAACCGGTCGTTGGGATCGCGCCCGATTGCGTAATCAATGGTTCCGCCCTCCTGTGCCACGTTGCCCCACACCAGCGCCACATATTGCCGTTCTATGGAGTGGTCAAAAAACTGTTTGGAGAGCCTGAATTGCGCCTCCTCGGTCTTGGCCAACACCAACAATCCCGACGTATTTTTATCGATGCGGTGCACCAAAACGCCCATACGTTCATCGCCCTCCACCTTGCCCCGAATGCCCAAATGCCACGCCACAGCGTTTATCAGGGTACCGGAGTAGTTGCCATGCCCGGGATGTACCACCAGGCCGGCCGGCTTGTTGATCACCAAAATATCGCCGTCCTCGTACACCACATCCAAAGGAATATCCTCCGGAAGGATCTCCAGGCCCCTTCTCCGGTAGGGCATCACAATCGATATTTGATCGAGGGGCTTAACCAAATAGCTTGACTTTACCGCCTTTTGGTTGACAATGATATAGTCCGCATCTGCGGCGGCCTGGATACGGCTGCGCGAAATGCCCTCTATATGGGCCGATAAATACTTGTCGATACGAACCGGACTTTGCCCCTTATCGATGGTAAATCTAAAGTGTTCAAACAGCTCCTGTACCTCCTCCTCTTCCCATTCCGGATCGTCAACCCTTATCATAAAGGCTTAGGAATGGACAAGAAGAGGTTTACGCGGCCCCCCATCTCTCTTACCACGGTAGATTCAGAAGGCTCCTGCCTCACCACAATGGCCGCAAGCGAGTCGGCGCCGGATTGCACCGTAGCGTCATAGCGCACAATGCCTACGTTAAGGGAGTGGTCTGTAATGAGGTCTTTGGCAATCTCCAGGTTGAGCCCCACAACGCCGGGAACGTAAGCGATGTTGTTTCCCGGACTCACGCCTAACACCAAGTCAATCACACTGTGGGCGTCAATGGGAGTGCCGGGGTGGAGCGGTGCGCCCCTGTACCTTTGCTCCAATACGGTATTGGTGGCAAAGTCATTTTGATAGCTAAGGGTTCCCAACTGAAAATTTTGAGAAACAAGCTCGGCCTTTGCCTGGCGCAAGGTAAAACCGACCAGGGAGGGCGCATTGACTTGACGCGGAAGTATTGAGTTGATGGTAATAAGAATACGCCTGTTTTTCTTTACCTTTTCCCCTGCCTGGGGGATTTGTCTGAACACCGTCCCGCGTGGTTTATTGGGAATAAAGAGAGAGTCCAGAAGCTCTATTTTGAGCGAGTGTGCCACAGCAGCCCTTTGGGTCTGCTCCACCGTCATCCCTGTAAAATCTGGTACGGTAAGGGATTGTCCATGGCGGGTAAAATGTTTGAGCCACGACTGGGTAAAGAGGACAACCACCGCCAAAATCCCAATAATGAGTAGAAAATGAAGAAGAAATCGCTTAATTGCCGGTTTCATGATCGCTAATATTTGTACAAAGATAGCGATTTTTATAAAACGAATCGCGCTCTACGGCACAATAACCGGCCGTCTCTACCAAGCTACACAACTCCTCCCTGGTCAGGCCCGGGTTTTGTTCTTCCGCCCCCGCCATGGTGTAGATTTTGGTACTTTGCTGGATGGTACCGTCTAAGTCATCCGCGCCAAAGAGCAGCGCCATTTGGGTGACCTCCCTCCCCAGCATGGGCCAGTACGCCTTGATGTGGGGAATGTTGTCCAAAAAGAGCCGCGAGACGGCAAAGAGGCGGAGGGTCTGGAGCAAACCCGCCTCTTTGATGTGGGACAGCTCATTATTTGCCGACCTGTATTTTAAAGGAATAAAGGCTGTAAAACCCCCACTTTTATCTTGTTGGTTACGAATGCGCTCCAAATGGTCTATCTGGTGTTGGACACTTTCTATATGGCCAAAGAGCATGGTGGCGTTGGAAGCAATGCCCAGCCTGTGCGCCGTGTCGTGTATCGATAACCAGGTGGATGCGTCCGCCTTGTCGGGACAAATCTGTTGGCGCACAGTGGGGTCAAAGATCTCCGCCCCGCCTCCGGGAATGGCGCCGAGCCCGCTCTCTTTAAGCAGGCTAAGTCCATCTAAATGGCTTGTACCCGCCATACGGCACATGCCATCGATCTCTATTGCACTAAAGGCTTTAATCGTTACCTGCAGAGGCAACGTTGCCCGCAGTGCCTTCACCAAATCGACATAAAAAAAGAGATTACGCTGGGGATGGACACTGCCTGTAATGTGCACTTCTGTAATATCGGGGTGATATTTTTGACGTGCATACCGGCACATCTCCTCGATGTCCCAAGTCCAAGCGCCCTCATCCCCTGCATGGTTGCGGCGATAAGAGCAAAACCTGCAACGATGGATACACACGTTGGAGGGTTCTATATGAAAATTCTGGTTAAAGTAGACGCGATCACCGTTGATTTGCCTGCGCCTTAGATCGGACAGCCGGGCTAAGAAGCCCAAGTCGGTACAGTTAAAAAGATGAGCCGCGTCTTCTCTGCTCAAACGCGCTCCGCGCTCAACTTTGGAGGCAACGTCAGGAGCCACGGCCCGTTTGGTTTAGAAACGATCCTCGTCGGATACAGTCAGTTTTTTGCGTCCACGACGGCGACGGGCGGCCAATATCCGACGGCCATTGGGCGTAGACATGCGCTCGCGAAAGCCGTGCTTGTTGCGGCGCTTGCGTTGTGAGGGTTGAAAAGTCCTTTTCATATTTGTACACTTTAAATAATGATCAAAATTTGGGCCGCAAAGGTAATGATTTTGTTTGGATGTGCAAATTTTTTAGTTACACTTTTCCAATAAATCCCTTACCTCCTGAGTATTGTTTAACTGCTGCGCATATAGAAGCATCTGTTTCACGTTGTCGTCAAACCCCGCACCGCTTCCAATCAACATCTGCGCAGAATTGAGAAAGTTTCTGTATCCCTGCGTCACGTCCGCCCCCAAATCCTTTGCGCTCTTGTACAACTGAAACGACTGCTCATACCTTGCCATCCCCAGATCGTTGTTGTTAAAAGTGGTGTTGGCCCGCCGCAAAAAGTCGGCTGCATCTTGTTGCCGCTTTAATAGTTCTGCGCGTGTTGTGCTATCTCTAACCGCTTGCTGCCTTTTTTGTGCCTCTACGCGAGAAATACTATCGCTGACCGCTTGTTGTCGCTTTAGAGCATCAGCCCTTGCAATACGTTCGCGTTCAGCCTGCTGCTCAGCCCGCTTGATGCTATCCTGCACTTCTTGCTGCCGCTTTTGTTCATTTTCAAAAGCGATGCTGTCGCGGATCGCTTGCTGCCGCTTTTGCGCCTCCATTCGTATGATGCGGTTCTCCTTCTGTTTTTGCCTGAAATTATTGACCCACTTACCGCCTATAACAATCACTACCACCACGGCCACTGCAATGGTGAGGTATTTGAATACCGGCGTTTTTACTATTTTTTTGACCGTTTGCTTTAGAGGTGGCCTGGGGGGTCTGGGTGGCTTAGGCGGTTTAGGTGGTTTGGGAGGTTTAGGCGGCTTAGGTGGTTTGGGAGGCTTTGGAGGCTTAGGGGGTTTAGGGGTTTTTGGGGGTTTGGGTGGCTTTGGCGGTTTGGGTGGCTTGGGAGGCGGCGCCGGTTTTGACTCCCTGGATTTTTCCGAGACTTTATCAACGGATGTATCATCGTGCACCACAATATTTTCGCTCTTTTGGGGAGCTTCAATGACCGTGATGTCGTCAGCAATATTAAGAGGCATAATGTGGTTAATGGTTGCATCATCAAGCTCGGTAATGGTTTGAAAACGTTTGCCTGGCTTGATCTCCATCGCTTTGGAAACGATGGCCACCGCACGGTCGCTCACTTTTGGATTGATTTTTTGCACCGGCTCTATATCATTCATTGCCAATTGTGTGGCCTCGGGTGGCACCTTTCCGGTAAGCATGGTGTAGAGCGTTGCCCCCAACGCATAAACATCAGTAGGCGGACTAAAAATTTCAAGCCCTGAATACTGTTCAAGAGGAGCATACCCCTTGCTAACCCCAATGGGCGTTGTACTGGTCTCCTGGTGCTTGTCGTCATACTGCTTGCTAATCCCAAAATCAAACAACTGCGCCTGATCATTTTTGTCAATAATGATATTACCAGGTTTGATGTCTAAGTGTAAAATACGCTTATTGTGTACCTCTTTGAGCGCCGAACACAACTGTCGCGTATATTTTAAAGCCGCCTCTTCATCCAACATCCCCACACGCGTAATCATCTCCTTGAGCGACTCCCCCTCCACCAACTGCAACACCATATAG
>WQYK01000131.1 GCA_009781275.1 Bacteroidales bacterium
AATCGTTGCAACCATGAATCTTCTCCTTGCTTTTCGCTCTCTTTTTAAGAAAAACCAGGGCAACCTAATCAAAATTGTGTCGTTAGGACTTGGACTCGCCGCAGGGCTTATCCTGATTACCAAAGCGCTGTTTGAAGTTTCGTATGACGACTTTTATCCCGACAGCAAAGATATTTACATGGTGCAATCACGTTTCCAACAGGGAGACGACCCAGAAGTGAAGTTCCCTCAGGTGAGCGGCGCTATTGCGCCCGGAATCAGAGACGAAGCTCCACAGGTCGTTGCCGCAACGCGAATGACCCATATTCGGCGGGATGCCGTACTGCTAACGGCAGACAGAAATCGCTTGGTGGGAACGGTAATTCTTGCCGATTCCTGCTTTTTTGACCTCCTTCCTCGTCCCATGCTGGTAGGAGTAGCCAAAGAGGTGTTAAGTATGCCGATGCACGCACTGGTATCGAGCAAAATAGCAGAAAAGATGGACTACAATGCGGTGGGACAGACGATACAATTAGACGATTATCCGGGGCGCGAACTGATCATTGGCGGTGTCTTTGAGGCGTTGCCTCATAACAGTAGTTTTAAATATGATGTGATTGTGTCATTGTCGTCCATTGGTCGTTTTTTTTGGGACGGTACCAACAACTGGATGGGTAATGATCGTTATACCGGTTTTGTAAAACTACAAAAAAATATCTACCCTGATGATCTTACACTTGCCATTCGGCGGATGCAAGAAAAACATCAGGATATTTTAACGCTTGAAGCGCAGTATGGTGTCAAGCTTAACTACGACCTTATACCCCTAATTGAGTACCATGGCTCGAATCCGGAGGTAAAGCGCAAAGTTAAATTGCTCAGTTGGATTGCTTTTGCGTTGATTTTTACCGCCATCTTGAACTATGTGTTGGTTGTTATATCGGCGCATGTCAGGAGGGCTAAAGAGATGGCTGTGTATAAGAGTTATGGGGCGGGCAAAAGGCATATATCGCAGTTGATATATATGGAGGTTCTGGTTCATCTCATGTCCGCTTTAGTAGTCGCCGCCCTGATGATATGGTTGTTTCGACCTATCGTTGAAGAGCTTTTAGGGAGCCCTTTGTCTGCGTTACTTAGGCTGCAAAGCGGATTTGTATTGTTGGTGATTGTAGCGCTTATTTTTGTGGTAATCGGGGTGATTCCGGCGAGACTGTTCTCGGCTATTCCTGTGGCTACCGCTTTTCGCAGTTTTAAACAGTCGCGCCGCAGTTGGATGCTTTCACTTCTTTTTGTACAGTTGGCCGCCGCCACATTTTTGGTCGGTCTATTGGCGGTTATTGGTTTGCAGTATAGACTGATGGTAAATGATAACCCTGGATATTCGTTTGAACAAACGGCATCCTGTTCTGTTCTTGGAACCAGCACGACCGAAAGACAAACTGCTCTGGAGCAATTGTCGCGCCTTTCCAACGTCCAATTGGTGGCAACGGCAAAAAATGAGTTGTTCTACGGTGCGTCAGGCAATAATGTGAGCCTCCCCGGCGAGGATAGGGAGTTGTTTAACATGGCCGACTTGTACGGTATAGATGAAAACTATTTAGCGTTGATGGATATCTCAATCATAGAGGGTAGGGGTTTTGAAAGAGGAGTATCCACAGAGCGTGATATGGTGGTCAGTAAATCGTTTGTAAAACGTGTTTTGGACCATACTGACTGGAGCGATGGCATTGTGGGCAAGGACTTATGGATTTCCGAACATGGCCTTTGTCGTGTGGTAGGGGTTTATGACGATGTGCGCCTTGGTTTCATCGGCAGAGAGGACACACGCCCTTCAGCTATGTTTTACTCCTCTACACCTGCAGCTACCATCTTTATCCGCTTTCATAAACTGGATGGAGAAGGTATAAAGGAGTCCATTGATATTTTACAATCGGTCATGCCAAACAAAGATATTGTAGTTACTCCATACAAAGATAGCATGTTAAAAGGCTACAACGAGCAACGCCTGTACCGCAACTCGGTATTTGTAGGCAGCTTAATAGCCATTCTGTTGTCGCTTGTTGGTTTGCTTGCCTACCTCAGAAGCGAGATCAACCGCAGGAGCGCCGAGATTGCCATCCGCAAAGTGAACGGCGCCACCATCTCCAACGTTTTGACGCTTCTCTCTAAAAACGTACTCTACTTAGCACTTCCCGCGTTGGTATTGGGCGCAGCCATTGCCCGATACGTCTCCGACGAATTGATGAAGAGCTTCTCTACAAAAATCGAACTGAGTTTCCTCCTGTTTACCGTCTGCTGTCTGTTGGTATTGACCGTTACCTTGGGCATACTTATCGCGGGGAGCTGGAGAGTGGCGGTTCAAAACCCTGTCCTTTCCTTAAAATCAGAATAGAACCATGTATCTCTTTAAACAAATCTTCCGCAATAAATGGCTGTCGGCAATAAATATCATTGGCTTATCCATTGGATTGGCCGTATCAATCATGCTGTTGCTGTTTGTAACCAGCGAATTGAGTTATGACAAGCACTTTGCCAACAGGAAGCGCATTGTCAGCTTAAACACTGTATGGCACAGAAGTACAGGTATTGAACATTTGTCTATTAATATGCGCAGGGCATATACAGATCTACCCGAAAAGGTTGCCGGGGTTGAGGCCTGTACGCAAATATACAGAGGGTGGTCGGTGGAACTTATCCACGAACGGAATCACTTTCAGAACGTAAATCTGTTATATGTTGATCCTGAATTTTTCAAGGTTTTTGAACTTAAGTTTGTAGAAGGTGTTCCCCAAACGGCATTAACAAGTCCAAAGACTCTGGTCATTACGAGGCATTATGCCAATCTTATTTTTGGAAGCACAGAGGGCGCGATGGGTAAAACCGTATCTATCCGCGATACTGAATATACGATTGACGGGGTTGTAGAACAATTTCCTCCCAATACCCATTTTTCATTTGGTATTTTGGCCGACATGATGTCTACTCCTGGATTTCAGCATATGCAAGGCCTTGAATTTCAGACATTTTATCTAATTGATTCGAAAGCCTCTGTCCCCGAAGTTCGCCGCTCTATTGAGCAAACCTACAGCGACATCTTATCCGAAGAATTTACAAAATGGGTAAACGCAGAGTGTTACGGAGAGACTGAGTTGCTTACCGATATCTATCTCTTTTCAAAAGCCGATTTTGGTCTTGGCAAAAGAAGCGATATTCGGTTTGTGTTGCTGCTTGCCGGTTTGTCGCTCGTTATATTACTGCTTGCCATTACCAATTTTATGAACCTGTTTTTGGCTCAAGGCGAAACCCGTATGGGCGAGATAGGCGTACGTAAGGCAAACGGAGCAGGAACCGGCGCTTTAGTCAAGCAGTTCTTTTCAGAAGTTTCGCTCACCACAATGGTCGCTTTTATCATTGGCTTTGCGCTTGCTATCTATTTTACCCCCTATTTTTCAAAGTTGGTTGAGCGGAAAATTGAGCTGACTCAACTGGGCAACCTCTGGTTTATTGTAAGCGCTGTTGCTGTTTTTGTACTCACGGTTTTTCTTTCGGCTGCCTATCCATCTTTTTACCTGAGCAGGTTTAAGCCATTGGATGTTTTGTCCAAGCGAATTAGCTTTGGTAAGCGCCGGTTAACGACCATGGTCATCATATTTCAGTCGGCTGTTACCATTATCCTTATATCTTACGTTTTGGTGGTAAACAGGCAAACAGTGTATATGAAAAATAGTCCTGCAGGTTATAACCCCAAAAATGTGATGATGGTGATAGCAAACCGTTCCACAGCATTAGCCTACGAAAGTCTCAGGCAAGAGCTGCAGAGCTTTCCTGATGTGAAAGAGGTGAGTTCGGCGACACACACCATTGGCGGAGGATGCAGCGGGCAGACCATAAGCTCGCCCCAGGATGCAGAAAACGTTCAGACGATAAATCAATATCGGGTCATGCCGGGATATGGCGAATTGATGGAGGTAGAGCTCATCGAAGGAAGGTTCTTTAACGAAGACGACCCCAACAACGCCACATCGTTAGTGCTGAACCATGCTGCGGTAAGGATGCTGGGTATTGAGCCGCCATACGCAGGTAAAGAGGCTATCTATAATGGACGACGCCATACCATTATTGGCGTCACCAAAGACTTTTGCTATGACGAACCCGGATTCAAAGTGATGCCGTTAATGTTTAACTTTAGCCCCAACCCCGGCTTTATTCACATACGGTTCCATGAAGATGTCAGTAGAGCGACGGCAGTGGAAGTGGCCACAGAGGCCTTTAGAAAATTTGATTCCGAATATGTACTCAATCCACGTTGGAGCGAAGATATTTATAACCAAAAGTTTGAAGCAAATCAAACCCACTCAAAGATCATCCTTTTGAGTTCGTTGCTATCTATCTTGATTGCCACAATGGGATTACTTGCCGTTCAAACGTTTGTGACTGTTCGCAGAACAAAAGAGATTGGCGTGCGTCGCGTGCATGGATCAAATAAAGCGACCGTTTTCCTGTTGCTAACGGTTGATCTCGCAAAGTGGATTGTAACGGCAGGAGTAATAGCCATACCTATAGCATGGTGGTTATCATCAAATTGGCTCAATAACTATGCCGACAAGGTATCTACGGGATGGATCGTTTTTGTCGTTCCCATTATTGTACAGTGTCTTATCATTGCTTTGGTGATATGGGGCGTCACCTACAAAGTTTTATCAGCAAGCCCAGTAAAGTCATTAAAATCAGAATAAAATCATAAATCATTATTCATAAATCATCATTAAAATTCAACATCATGATCCAAATTAACAACCTTTTCAAAGTGTTTCGCACAGAAGAAGTAGAAACCACCGCATTAAA
>WQYK01000132.1 GCA_009781275.1 Bacteroidales bacterium
ATCTTTCCCCTCTTTCTCTTTATTGTGGGGATGTCGATTCCATACGCCATCGAAAATCGTTTTTCAAAGGGAGACTCTTACCTAAAGGTGACGTTTCATGTTTTTGTTCGATTTGTCGCTCTGCTGATTATGGGACTGTTTACCGCCAACCTTGCCGCAGGAGTCGACCCTGCCATCGGCATGACCAAACCCATTTTTGCCATCCTCACCGTGAGTTGTTTCTTTCTGGTATGGAATGTTTATCCCAAAACAGAAGGTAAAAAGAGATGGCTGTTTTACGCCCTGCAGTTTATTGGGGTAGTGGCGCTCATCTATCTTGCCTACATCTATCGCGACAGCAAGGGTGCGGTGTTTCATATTCGCTGGCACATCCTTGGCTCGATTGGTTGGGCATACATCATCTGTGCACTCGTTTATCTTTTAGCCCGCCACAGGCTAAAGTACCACATCCTTGCCTGGATTGCCATTGTTGCCTTGAGTATGGCTACAGCCCAGGGGCTTTTAGGATCGTTTGGGAAGCTGCTCCCGGGAAGGTGGAATCTGCAGGCATTTACCATGAGCGGAGTGGTGCTGTCGCTGCTCTTTTCCAAGTACTCATCCACCGTTTCAATCAAGAAATTCCTCCCTGCCATCTTTGGACTCGGAGGCGTCATCCTGGTGATAGGGCTCTTTGTACTTAGGCGTTTTTGGATCATCTCCAAACTCTCCAACACGCCCACGTGGCTCTTTGTTTGCGTGGGAATCGCCGTGATGTTCTACGCGCTGCTCTACTGGCTTGTGGACATTAAGGGTAAAAAGTCGTGGTTTAAGGCGATTAGTCCCGCCGGATCGGCCACTCTTACCTGCTATTTTACGCCCCACTACCTTTACGCCATCTTTACCCTCACAGGTCTCACCTTTCCTGCATGGATGATCGCAGCCCCGCAAGGCCTGCTCAAGTGTCTTGCCTTTGCCTTCCTCACCATGGGGATGACGGCGCTGATGGTAAAGATGAAGTTAAAGCTGAGGATCTGAGACAATCAGTCCAAAGTCCTCTCTATACTTTTGGTTGATCGTCACGGGCAGTTTTCCGTAGAAGCCTTGTTTGCCAAATAGTGCGTTTGCCGACGCAGTTTGGGCTTCGTCGGAGTTGTCGTACGCCGCCACTACTGCCCAAAAATGATCTAAGTCCTTAAAATTGGAGAGAGAGTATGGATTCCCAAAAAAGACCAAAACCACCTTGTGGGTGCTGGTCAACCGATCTAAAAAGTCAAGTACCGGTGAATCCACACCATAATTAATAGCCCCGCGTCCACGCGGAACGTTGTGACATCCCACAACAACAGTTTCGTGATCGCCAATATTTGCGGATAGTGAATCGAGGGTTTCTTTTGTGCCATTCGGATCGATTTTAAACACATCCCTAACGCCAAATGCCTCTAATTGCTCTTTGAAGACGCCCCCCTGCCCTATCTCAATAAACGCAACCTCTGAGGACCGCAAAGGCAGTATGTTTTGGTTTGACAACAGTGTAATAGACGTTTGGGATAGCTTGGTACGCAACGCCCGTGTGTGGTCGGTGTTCAGCCTCTCCAAAATTCCTGCCGGATCAATGGGTCTAAAACCGTTATGCAGCCCCAAATCGTATTTGGTCTCAAGTACTTTTTTACACTTCTTTTGAATGAGTCGTTTTGATACGGTTCCGTTTTTCACCGCTTTTTCGATTTCGTCAATCGATTTTTTCACATCGATGGGAACTTCGAGCAAGTCGTTTCCCGCCAAAAGGGCATAGAGCGCCACCTTGGATGTGTCGCGATTGTAGAGCGCGCCTTTCATCTCCAAAGCATCGGTAACCACAAGCCCTTTAAATTTCATTTTCTTACGCAACAGATTTGTGGTAATCTCCTTGGACTGAGATGCAATCTCAGAAGAGAGCGACGGGATCAGCAAATGGGCTACCATCACGCCTGTAGCGCCCCGCTTAAACAATTCGCGAAAAGGATAGAGCTCTATGTCATGAATGCGTTCTTTATTGTGCAAGATTACAGGAAGTTCATCGTGCGAATCCCGGTCGGTGTCGCCGTGACCGGGGAAGTGTTTCAGCGTGGTCAGGATTCCTGCGTCGTGCATCCCTTTCATGTAGGCGTATGCCTTTTCTGTCACTTTATATTTGTTCTCGCCAAAAGAGCGCATGTTGATCACCGGATTTTGGGGGTTGTTGTTGACGTCGACAACGGGCGCATAGTTGATGTGGATCCCCAACTCTTTACACTGACGGCCCACTTCAACCCCAAAGTCGTAAATCAAATTATTGTCCTCAATCGCGCCCAACGTAAGTTGCTGCGGAAACCTCACCACGCTGTCAATGCGCATCGACACACCCCACTCGGCGTCCATTGACGAAATCATCGGAATGCGCACCAATGACTGAGATCTGTTCAGGAGGTGAACGTATCCGGTGGGTGTATGGGCCCCCCAAATGATGGCGCCCAACTGTTCTCCGCGTATCGTTTCCATTACATGCTCAATATGGGCTTCTCCCTGTCGCGGATGACAAACAATCACAAACAGTTGTGCAATTTGCTCCCGCAGGGTCATCGATTTGAGGTTTGACTGTACCCATTGCCGTTTGGTCATTTGCGTCTGTGCGTTCATCGTACCGGTAAAAAGTACCCATACCATTAAAAAGAGTTTGAAGCGTTTCATTTGATTCTGAAGATTACTATTGTGTATAGATATATTGACTAATTGCGCTGCTTAACGGCAGCCACCGAAAGCAACACCCCCAAAACCACGCCCAAAAGTGCGGCAAAGAGCACCTGCCACTGGGATGGGAGTAAAAAGGTGACGGTATGGGCAGGGATCCAAAAGAGGGGTATCGTCTTTTTAAAGACAAAATTCCATTGCTTCTTCCAATCAATTTCACTTAACAATGCGCCAAAGCGGAGCGGCGTAACAAGCGCCTTTGGCGAGCCTCCGTTCTTTAAGATATGGGCATCGGTCACTTTGTGGCACGTCATGAATATAGGGGCAAAGGTGGTATTCATCCAAACGCTGATGGAGAACGCGCCTAACAGTTTAATCCCGCTAAAGCCTCCCGACATGGCCGTCGCCACGCCCGAAATACCCAGACCCTCCAAAAACCTTGGCCCGCCCGCAGCATAGAGTTTCATCGCCGCAGCAATCCAGATGCCCAAAAAGCCCCACACCACTGCCCGGGAAAAAAGTCCAAAGCCCGACTGGTTGTACCTCCCTTTTTGCAGACGCAACCCCAAAGACTCTCCTGCTGTAGCCAAAATGGCAAACTTACAGAAAGCCATCAGATAAGGATAAACACGATTTGCCTCCACGTACCAACGATAGAGGTCGGCAAAGAGAAAAAAGGGTGTAAAAACCGCCAAAGCGCCTGCCAGGAAAAAGAAGTCATCTCTCTTCATGTGGCAAAGATAGTCGTTATTTTTTGCAGATATCAAAATTTGCACTACTTTTGCACTCCCAAACGGGAGCTTAGCTCAGCTGGTTTAGAGCACCTGCCTTACAAGCAGGGGGTCACTGGTTCGATCCCAGTAGCTCCCACAGAGAAAGAGAAGCGGTTACAGTGATGTGGCTGCTTTCATTCTTTTTATTACCTTTGCCATGCAAATATGATAAGGATAAACCATGGCAAAGATTCTACTCACACTCTACCTGATTATTGGAACACATGGTTCCTCTATCTATGTGTATCAATTTGATCAGGAAACGGGGACATTCAAATATACAAGTGAGATTCAAGCGCTTAATCCTTCGTATCTTGCCATCTCCGCCAATGAGCGTTTTGTCTATTCTGTTGGCGAAAACAGTGGAGATAGGGCAGTGGCGTATGCTTTTTCCTTTGACAAAAAGGAGGGCATGCTACATTTGTTAAATCAGCAGCAGACAGATAGTCCCGGCCCTTGTTATATCGCTACCGATCGGGCGGGTCGCTTTGTGGTGACGGCTAACTATTCCGAAGGTGCGGTCACTGTTTTTCCGCTATCTGATGAGGGGTTGTTACAGCCTGTGGTAAACCTTTTTGAGTTCAAAGGGTCTGGACCTGTTCCCAACCGACAGGCCGGTTCGCACTTGCATTGCGTTGTTTTTTCTCCTGATGGGCAAGCCCTCTTTGCAACAGACTTGGGGGGCGATCGGGTTTATCAATTTGTCACTAATGACACTGCACCCTTTCTTGCAACCGGTGAGCCTTTTGCACACCAAATGGAGCCGGGCTCAGGGCCGCGTCATCTGACGTTTCATCCCAACGGAGCGTTTGCTTACCTTATTAACGAGCTGTCGGGCAAAGTGACTGTTTTTAAGTATAAGGAGGGAGGTCTTGAACCGATTCAACAGATCGCTTCAGACACGTCGGAGGGTGTGGGCACAAAGGGGAGCGGCGACATACATGTGTCGCCGGACGGCAGATTCCTTTACGCCTCCAATCGAGGTAATACCAATAACATCGCTATTTTTAGCATCGATCCTTTGGATGGAAAAGTCACCCTTGTAGCACATCAACCTACATCCTTACATCCGCGTAACTTTGTCATCACGCCAAATGGAAAATACCTCCTTGTGGCAAACAGAAACAGCAACCTGATTCAGGTTTTTAAGGTCGACAAAGAAACGGGGCTTTTACATGAAGATCTATCAAAACGGATTACAGATATAGAGCGGCCGGTATGTCTAAAATTTATTCATAACTCATCACCTACCCCATGAAAAAACTATCCCTCATCCTCTTGCTCGTTCTATGCAGCAGGGCGTATGCCCAAAATCCCATCAAAGTAAATCCTTCGGAAACGCGCCATGGCCCGGAA
>WQYK01000133.1 GCA_009781275.1 Bacteroidales bacterium
GCATGAATCCTCAACTGTTTGAGAAAATTAAAACCGTCTACGGACAACGCGAAAACGCCGGGCTTGACCCTTTGGCCAAACGCACATTGGAAAAATATTATCAGGATTTTGTGCGCAAAGGCGCCAACCTTTTGGATGAGAAGAAGAACAGAATGATGGCGATCAACACAGAGCTTGCTACTTTATCGTTGCAATTTGGCGATAACCTGATTAAAGAGATCAATGGTTTTAAGATGGTTGTTGACAACCTTGATGACCTTAAAGGGCTTCCGCAGGAAAATATTGACGCCGCAGCCCAAGAGGCACAGGCAGCAGGCTTAGAGGGCAAATGGGTCTTTACGCCCAAAAAGACGAGTTGGATTCCCTTTTTGCAGTACGCCCAAAACCGCGAATTGCGTGAAAAGCTCTATCGCGGCTACTTCAAACGCGGCGACAACAACAACGAAAACGACAACAAGGAGCTGATTCAGAAAATGGTATCCTTACGTTTAGAGTCCGCTAACTTGCTTGGTTATCCGCATCATGCCGCATACATCCTTGATGACAACATGGCCAAAACAGCAGAAAATGTTTACGCATTTTTAGACCGAATTTGGGCTCCGGCTTTAAAAGTAGCTCAAAACGATTTGGCAGCCATGCAAAAGATTGCCCACAACGAAGGGGCAAACTTTGCGCTTGCCTCGTGGGATTGGTGGTACTACGCCGAAAAGTTGCGCAAGCAAAAATACGACTTGGACGAATCGGAGATCAAACCCTACTTTCTATTAGAAAACGTGATGAACGGCATGTTCTATGTGGCCAATAAACTCTACGGCGTCACCTTTGAAAAACGTACCGATATTCCCCTTTACCATAGCGATGTGGAGACTTATGAAGTAAAAGACCACGACGGAGCCCATCTGGCCGTCTTTTATGTGGACAACGCCACGCGCCCGGGCAAAAGCGCCGGAGCGTGGTGCACCGGATTCCGCTCTTACCGCAAAGAAGAGCATCAGGAGATACTTCCGCTGGTCTCCATAGTGTGTAACTTTCCACGACCTGTTGGAGATGCGCCCGTATTGCTAAGCTGGGACGAAACAACCACGCTGTTCCACGAATTTGGACACGCTTTTCACGGCTTCTTTACCCGCGGGGATTACCAACGCATTGCAGGAACTGTTCCCCGCGACATGGTGGAGCTGCCCTCGCAGATTATGGAACATTGGGCGGGAGAGCCTCAAGTACTGCAAGTGTATGCCAAGCATTACCAAACCGGCAAAGCCATGCCCGACTCGCTAATTAAAAAAATCACCAACAGCGCCCTCTTTAATCAGGGCTTTATGATTGCCGAATACAACGCCGCTGCATTCCTCGATTTGGATTGGCACACCCTCACACAGCCCTTTACAGGAGATGTCAATGAGTTTGAGCAAAAAGCTATGGATAAGAAAGGATTGATCAATGAAATTCTTCCGCGCTACCGTTCCACCTACTTCTCCCATATTTTTGACGGCGGATACAGCGCCGGATACTACGTCTACCGCTGGGCAGAGGTCTTAGATGCTGATGCATTTGACGCATTTAAAGCATCTGGAGATATATATAACCAAGAGTTGGCCGCCAAGTTCCGCAAATACATTCTGGCAGAGGGCGGCTTTGACGAACCCATGGAACAGTACAAACGCTTTAGGGGACAAATGCCGTCAGAAGATCCGTTGTTAAAGAAGCGGGGATTAAAGTAATCCCCTACTCCATCAACTTTTTATACTTGAACCGCTTGGGTGAAATATCGCCCAAACGTCGTTTTTTGTTCTCTTCGTACTCCGAGTAAGTACCCTCAAAGAAGTAGACAGACGAATCGCCTTCAAAGGCTAAGATGTGGGTGGCAATCCGGTCTAAAAACCAGCGGTCGTGGGAGATGATCACGGCACAACCGGCAAAGTTTTCCAAACCCTCTTCCAATGCACGAATTGTGTTGACGTCCACGTCGTTGGTGGGCTCGTCCAATAGCAGTACGTTGGCTTCTTCTTTAAGCGTTAGCGCCAAATGCAATCGGTTGCGCTCGCCTCCGCTCAAGATGTCGCACCTCTTCTCCTGGTCGGCGCCGGAGAAGTTGAAGCGGGAGACGTAGGCGCGGGCGTTCACCTCCCGATTGCCCAAGCGTACAAATTCGCTGTTTTGAGAAATTGTTTCGTAGACCGTTTTGTCGGGATCAATGTATCTGTGTTGCTGGTCTATGTATGCAATCTTAACGGTTTCGCCTATTGAAAAATCGCCTTTGTTGGGTTGCTCTAATCCCATAATCAGGCGGAAGAGTGTGGTTTTGCCCACTCCGTTGGGGCCAATCACGCCCACGATGCCTCCTTGGGGAAGCTTAAAGTTTAGGTCGTCATAGAGCACCCTGTCGTTATATGCTTTGCGCACGTTTTTGGCGTCGATTACCTTATCGCCCAGGCGGGGGCCGTTGGGAATAAAGATCTCCAAGCGCTCTTCTTTCTGTTTTCCGTCCTCGTGGAGCATCTTTTCATAAGCGCCCAAACGCGCTTTGGATTTGGCATGCCTTGCCTTTGGCGCCATGCGTACCCACTCCAGCTCCCGCTCCAAGGTACGTCTGCGTTTGCTCTCCTGCTTCTCCTCCATGGCAAGGCGCTGCGCCTTTTGGTCTAACCATGAGCTGTAGTTTCCTTTCCATGGGATCCCCTCTCCCCTGTCCAACTCCAAAATCCAGCCCGCCACATTGTCCAAAAAGTAGCGGTCGTGGGTCACGGCAATCACCGTTCCTTTGTATTGCTTGAGGTGTGTTTCGAGCCATTGAATACTCTCCGTATCTAAGTGGTTCGTGGGCTCGTCCAATAATAAGACATCGGGTTCGCGCAGCAAAAGACGGCACAACGCCACCCGACGACGCTCTCCGCCGCTCAAATGGGCAACCAAGGCGTCGGGATCCGGGCATTGCAGCGCATCCATGGCGCGCTCCAACTTGGCGTCGATCTCCCATCCGTTTACGTATTCGATTTTTTCTGTAAGCTCTCCCTGCCGCTCAATCAGGCGGTTCATCTCGTCGTCGTCCATGGGCTCCAGAAAGCGGGCATTGACCGCTTCGTATTCTGCCAGAAGGTTTACCACCTCTTGTACCCCCTCCTGCACCACCTCTTTTACCGTTTTACGGTCGTCTAACTGTGGCTCCTGTTCCAGCATCCCTACTGTGTAACCGGGCGCCCAAACCACCTCTCCCTGAAACGCCTTTTCTGTGCCGCCAATAATTTTAAGCAGGGTCGATTTTCCCGATCCGTTGAGGCCGATGATTCCAATCTTTGCGCCGTAGAAGAAAGAGAGGTAGATGTTTTTAAGAATTACCTTGTTGTTGTTTGGAAGGATTTTACCCACTCCATTCATGGAGAAAATAATTTTTTCGTCTGCCATCGCTATTTGTTGTTATTTATTTCTCCTGCAAAGGTAGTCTTTTATATTGTGCAACAAAATCGATTGGCGACAATCCCTTTTCCCGAAAAAAAGCACGGTTAAAGGTGCGTTTGCAGTTGAAGCCGCAAATCAATGCGGTATCGTAAAATGAGGCTTCCCTCAGCCGGGTTTGATGGCTATGTCCCAACAGTTCTTTGATCCGCAACCTGTTAATATAGGTATTGAAATTGCATCCATGTCCGTACATGATTGCAAGGGAGAGGTAGCTTCTGTTGGTTCCTATATGACGGCTCAATGACTCAATGCCGAGCCCCGGATCCAAATAGTACTTAAATTGTTTCATTCTGCTGTTTAAAAGCATCGAGAGCTGATGTAGCTGCAAAATAAGCGCATTGCCATCATCGTATTCCTGGCGTCGAAGCCAAAACAAGCGTTTGATTCAGTGTGTCCTGCGTTTATGGTGTTTGCACCACTCTCCGGGTGTCATGCCCGTATTGAGTTTGAATGCAACGGTAAACGTTGCCATCGATGTAAATCCTACCATTTTGCAAAGCTTAGGCAGAGCAATAACGCCTTGTTCTGTGATCACCCGCTGCGCCTCTTTTACGCGGTAACTGTTCACAAATTGATTAAAATTCAAGTTGAGACGATCGTTGATAAAGCGTGATAAATAGGCTCTGTTTGTTCCCACGCTAACAGCCACTTCGTTGACATTGATGCCCGCTTTTAAGTAGGGCTTATGGTCGTTAAAAAAGGTTATTAATTTCTCATACGTATCTCCGGCATCTTCCAAAACGTTATTGTACAAAGCCTCTTCCTCTCTCAATAGTTGAGGTGTTTGGGAAGACGACTGCGAATCGCTCAGAGATACAGGCATAGGGTCGTCTTTTAGAATGATAAAAAAGAGACAACCAAGACTAAACCAGATAATACTTTGTAAAGCAACAAAATACACAGAATTAAGTGTCAAGAAGGGCAAAGGGATAGAAAGAACTCCAATGGAGATAAAAACACAGGCATAAATCTTAACGTACCTGTCAACATGTTCCTTTAAAATTTGGGCATAATTCATAATTTTTACTTTTTTTGTGTTTACAAATATAAAATATTTTTTACAATAATCTATCAAAAATTATTATTAACATAAAGATTTATACGATTTTAATTTTTTCTGAGCAGCTCAGAAAGACGTGTAAGATTTGACGCCAAAACCATGCTGATAATGGTCTTTTTGGCATCACTCTGTAAGAATCATTCTTCTTTGCGAAGCGCTCTAATAGTTGTCAAAAGTTCCTTGTCTAACTTGCCAATGATCGAATAGAACGCCTGATCATCCAGTGGGGAGCTTCTGCCGATATACGCCTTTATTTCGTTTAGAATATAGATTTTGCTCTCTTCCCA
>WQYK01000134.1 GCA_009781275.1 Bacteroidales bacterium
ACAGGTGATCAGCATGTAAAATACAAATTTGTCAGCGGGCACAGGCGTCCCTGTCGGAATTGCAATCAGGAGATAACCAAAGGCCATGAGGATAAGACCTATCAATATGGTCCCTTTGTAGTTTCTCGTTCTATCGGAGATGAGACCTCCAATAAATGCAAATGCATAGATGCAAAAATAGAAGATGGAGTAAATCAGCGATGCTTTAGTAGCGGAAAGACCAAACTTTGCCGACAAAAACAGAACCAAAATAGCCATCATGATGTAGAATCCGAATCGTTCGCCCATATTGGAGAGCGCCGCTCCTAGCAATCCTTTTGGATGATTTTTGAACATAAATTAAGTTTTAAAGGTTAGATATTTTCACAAAGATAGAATAATTTTGGGAAAAAGACAAATTTATTACGCGAATTGCGTTAACTTTGTAGATATGAAAAAATGTATCTGCTATCTGTTGGTGGGATTGCTCTATCCAGTGAGCCTGTTGCCGTTGAAGGTGCACTATTTTTTCTCCAACATTTTTTTCTTTTTTGTGTATCATGTTGTTGGATACAGAAAGTCAACGGTATATATAAATCTAGCCCGCTCTTTTCCCCATTTAAAATATGGTGAAATCAAAAGCTTGGCCCGCAAATTTTACCGTCATTTTGCCGATTTGGCCGCAGAAACGCTGTGGTATGTGGCGGCAACTCCCCGTCGGTTGGCAAAGAGGGTACGCCTGGAGCAGGCGGACATACTAAAGGTACTCTATGAGCAAAACAAAAGCGTGGTGTTGCTGAGCGGCCACATGGGCAACTGGGAGTATTTTTTGGTTACCTCTGTGTATGCAGATATGGGATTGGGGGGCTACCCCAAAAACAGAATGGCGATTGTGTATAAGGCTTTGGAAAATTCGGTCATGGATAGTTTTTTTTATGGAGTGAGGGAGAAACATCGGTTTGGCGGATTGGTAGAGTCCAACCGCATTGCCCGTTTTATGGCGCAACACCGTCGAGAGGCGTGGTTGTACGCTTTGGTCGCCGACCAGTCGCCCTTACCCGGATCGCGGTATTGTGTCGATTTTTTGCACCAGCCCACCTTAATGATGAATGGCCCGGAGCAGTTGGCCAGAATGATGAACTGTGCGGTTGCCTACTATAAAATGAACAAAGAGGGACGGGGACGTTATTTGATCACTGTGCAACCAATCTGTAATCACCCTGACGAACTTCCCGAAGGCGGAATTACGTCTGCCTACGCCAAGCTATTGGAAGAGAATATATATGAGCAACCTGAGATTTGGCTTTGGAGCCACAAGCGGTGGAAAAGAGATGTAGAAAAAGAGATGCACAAGGCAAAATGATCAGATAAATGATTACATTTGTGGTTTGATGAACCAACATAAAAAACAAACATGATGAATAGAAAATTGTCCGGTTTAACCATTGTGATTGCCTTTCTGATGGCAGGCAATATTGCTTTTGCTCAGGAGGTCAGAGCGGGGAGTCCTATCCCTGACGGCGCTGTTATTTACTCTTTGCCCATGACCACCCTCAACATACAAGTGGAGGCAGAACGGGAAGTTTTTACCGCCGGCCCTTATGCCAGGTTTGCGCAAAAATATTTAGGTCTGGAGGCACGACAAGAAGATCAAGTGCTCTATCGTATTGCGCAGGTGGAGGTGCGTCCCTATCTAGAGGCAGATCCCGCTCACACCTATATGGTGAATTTAACCGGAGTAAAGAGTCCGGTGGTGAATTTTAGTCACTTTAGCGCTCAGGGACTGATTGTCCTTTCGGACAGTCATATGGGCAAAGAGGAGAAGATGCGGTTTACCTCTTATGCAAGGGTTGAATTTACGGATAAGGGGACGTCGTCCAACCTTACCCAGGAGCAGATCACCCTTTATCGTGCCGAGCAGGGTGTTTCTGGCGTGAATAGGGTTGCTGTTCCTCAAAACCAGACGGTTGCAAAGAGTGTGGAGAGGAGGGCGGAGGAGGCTGCCGCATTGATATTTCAACTTAGGAGTAAGCGTGTGGATATCATTACCGGCGACACTGACGCTACTTTTAGCGGCGCAGCCTTAGGGGATGCGGTAAAGGAGATGGCGCGTATTGAGGAGGAGTACTTGAGCCTCTTCTTGGGGAAATCGGTATACAGTATACAAACCATGCAGTTTGATGTGCAGCCCGTCTCTTCACAGGCTAGACAGACCTATATCGCTTTTCGACTCTCCGATACTGAGGGATTGATGTCCGCATCCAATGTGGGCGGACGCCCGATTGTCCTCGAATTAAAAGCGGACTTTGACCAATCTCAGGTTCCTTCGGTAGCGCCAGATGCCGGAAAGAGCGCAATCAGGCTCTTCTACCGTAAGCCTGTTGCCATGCAACTCTCTTTGGTGGACGGACATGAGACGTTGGTGCAGTCTCGTGTATTGATCTATCAACTAGGCAAAACCCTTAGCTTTCCCATCAATGTATCTATGGGTCGGTAGGGGCGTGCGGCGCCCGCCCCCTACATCCCAACGCATAAATCATAACACATAAATTATAAAACACAACAAAATGACAATTGCAGATTTAACCCCCCAACGTGTATGGAAGCATTTCTATGCACTCACCCAGATTCCAAGACCCTCCGGCCACGAAGAACAAGTGGTTGCCTTTGTAAAGAAATTTGGAGAAGATTTAGGATTAGAAACCGTGGTTGACCACGCAGGAAACGTGATTATCCGCAAGCCGGCCACGCCGGGCATGGAAGACCGTAGCGGCATTATCCTGCAGGCGCACTTAGACATGGTGCCCCAAAAGAACAGCGATAAAGTGCACGATTTTAAAACTGACCCCATAGAGCCCCGCATTGTAGGCGACTGGGTATATGCCACCGGCACTACGCTTGGCGCCGATAACGGTATTGGCATGGCAGCCGCCATGGCGGTGTTAGAGGCTGATGATTTGGCGCATGGTCCTATTGAAGCGCTCTTTACGGCAGAAGAAGAGACCGGAATGACGGGCGCCCGTCAGCTCAAGGCAGGCTTTCTTAAAGGCGATATCCTCATCAACCTGGACTCTGAGGATGAGGGCGAACTCTATGTGGGTTGCGCCGGCGGTTTGGACGGCACCTTTGTCTTTAGTTATACAGATGAGGCCGTTCCCAACGGCATGATTCCCTATAGCCTAAGTGTTACCGGATTAAAAGGCGGTCACTCCGGAATGGACATCGTTCTTTGCAGAGGCAACGCCAACAAGGTGATAACACGCCTGTTGTTGCCCATGCTGACCAAATATGGCGTGCGCCTCGCTTCAATAGAGGGCGGCAGCCTTCGCAACGCCATTCCGCGTGAAGCTTTTGCCAAAATCGTGATTCCCAAAGAACAAATAGATGCAGTACAGGCTGAGGTAAAAGCCATTACTGCAGCCGCCAAGGCAGAACTCTCCATTGCCGATCCCGATTTGCATATAGCACTGGAGCCAGCTTCCGAGACGCCCGCTTCCGTGATGGATGCGCCCACAGCGATCACTGCCGTACGTGCCGTATTTGCCGCCTTTAACGGAGTTTACCGCATGAGCGACAGCATGCCCGGCTTGGTCGAGACCTCTAACAACATGGGGATTGTAAAATCGGGAGAGGGAAAGATAACTGCAATATGCCTCATGCGCAGCTCTGTAGATAGTGCAAAGGAGGAGTTGGCACAAACATTGGGCGCAACTTTTGACTTGGCAGGAGCTTCTGTAGGTTTTTCCGGAGGTTATGCCGGATGGAAACCCAATATGGAGTCACCCATCCTAAAGGAGATGTTGGCTGTTTACAAAAGGCTCTTTGGTGTAGAGGCTCAAATCAAAGCGATTCACGCCGGATTGGAGTGCGGCATTTTGAGCGGCAACTATCCCCACTGGGATATGATCTCCTGCGGCCCCACCTTGCGTTCTCCCCACTCTCCCGATGAGCGCATGTTGATCCCCACAGTAGAAAAATGGTGGAACTTCTTGGTTGAGGCATTGAAAAATGCGCCAAAACGATAAATAATCCAAGAATATCTGTTTGTAGGGGCGAAAAATTTTCGTCCCTACATTTTTTTTCATACCTTTGCAGCCCAAATTTTTTAACAATAAATACATGATCAAACAGTACGAAACCGTTTTCATTGCAACTCCCGTTTTATCTGACAGTCAGATAAAGGAAGCGGTAAGCAAGTACCGTGACTTTATCACCGACAACCAAGGTGAGATTGTACACGAAGAGGATTGGGGCCTGAGAAAGTTGGCCTATCCTATAGAAAAGAAATCGACCGGATTTTACCACCTGTTCGAATTTAAGTCAGAGCCCACGCTGGTCGCTAAACTCGAACTTCAGTATCGCCGTGACGAGCGGATCATCCGCTTCCTCACTTTTAGCATGGACAAGCACTCCATTGAGTATGCAGCCAGAAGACGTAATAAATCAGAAAAACAAGAGTAAAGGAGGAGACAGTTATGGTTGCACAAAACAATGAGATTCGCTATCTGAATCCCCTTACCGTAGAGGTAAAAAAGAAAAAGTATTGCCGTTTTAAAAAATCAGGCATTAAATACATTGACTATAAGGACGCCGAATTTTTAAAGCGTTTTTTGAACGAACAGGGTAAAATTTTGCCCCGTCGCCTTACCGGAACTTCCCAAAAGTTTCAGCGTAAAGTTTCCCAAGCAGTCAAACGTGCGCGTCACCTTGCCCTGCTTCCTTATGTAACCGATTTACTAAAATAGAGAGAAGGAGGAGCATTTTATGGAAATTATCTTAAAACAAGACGT
>WQYK01000135.1 GCA_009781275.1 Bacteroidales bacterium
AATGTCCATTTTAGCTTTTTCCGTTAGAGAAAAAAGATTTGCATGATCAAAAATTATGCGTACATTTGCAGCCCCAAATAACCTGGTTCGGTAGTTCAGTTTGGTTAGAATACGTGCCTGTCACGCACGGGGTCGCGGGTTCGAGTCCCGTCCGGACCGCAAAAATCCTCGCAATTTCTTGATTGCGAGGATTTTTTGTTTAATCGGAGTGACTTATCTTAGAAGCCAAAGCCTCCCAACTTTGGCATCAATATCGCTGCCAAGACCATCGACAAAATGACCCATACCACTGCCATGACAATTAAGCTTACAATGAAATAGGTGGTCTGTTTTTCTGCGGGGGCTTTCATCATCGGCTGAAGGCCAATGTAGAGGAGATACAAACCATAGATACCGGCTAACGATCCGATCCATGAAAGTTTGGGCAGAATGTAGAAGATGCCGGCCACAAACATGGGCGTGTAGGCGTATGCTACCAACGAAAAGGCGCGGTTGATGTCTTTGACGGCGCCAAAACTTTTGGCCAGCATGTCTACAACAAAAGCGGTGACAAATACACCACCTGTCATGGTGACATACTGAATAATTGCTTGACGAATACCTAAGTTCATGGATACAATGCGTATGCCCCAGACTTTGTAGCCAATCAATCCATAGCCTATAAAAGCAGCTATGGCCGGTATCGCCGCCAAAATCAATACGTAGGTGAGAAACACTTTCATGTAAGGCGTGTTTTCTGCCTCAATGGTCTGCCATTCCGTTTTGGGGGTGACCAATACATTTTTTACTCTGTTAATGATGTCCATTGTTTTTAAAATTTTTTGATAAATATTGAATGATTCAATTTCTTCTTAATCTTCGGCTTCTTCAACATTTTTGGTACTACCTATGCTCTCAATCGCTTTGGAAAACTCGTCAACAGATTTCTCTATCTCCTTACCTAAATTTTCCCAGTCATAACCGGAAACCTCCTGTTCCAATTGACCGACTCCGTACTCCATGGCCACTACAGCCCACCTGCCTACAAGTCCAATCACTTTAAGGGCTCCCATCATGCCAAGCTCATTGTTTTCCAATGCTGCATTGATGATCTTGAGGGGTTCTTCCATTTCTGCTTCGAGGGCTTGCCAAGCCTCAGGAGTCATGGAGCCTTTGTTTTTGTCAACTTTGTCAAGCGCTTTCTCAAGTTTACTGATTGCGCCGTCAACCGTGGATTGCGATCCACCGCCGCACCCGACTAAAAAGAGTGCTGCAATAATGCCGGTGATGATAATTTTTTTCATATTTTTTAGGTTTTTTGATTTGGGGCAAAGTTACAAATAATATGAAAAATCCACTACTTTTGTGAGAAAAGTTGATCAGATGAGACCAATTTATCGAATGGCCAAAAATGTCGACGCCGAACAACTGTTGCGGACAAGACGACATACGGTGATAAACAATAGAACCGGAGCCTATTCCGACGCACTTTTGCAAGCATGGGCGCCTACCGTTACCAAAAAGAGCATTGCCGCAGAGGAAAAGGCGCTGGAAAACCCCGACAGGGTCACCATAGTGGCAGAAAAGCGTGCAAAGATGATCGGTCTCTGCACGCTCGGAATCTCGGAAGGCTTGCTCAAACAGTGTTATGTCTTGCCGGAGTACAGCGGTATGGGCATTGCCCGCCAATTGGTCAGGCAGATAGAAACCATTGCCAAAGAGAGGGGGTTAAGATCGCTAAAACTGAGCTCTTCCCTTATTGCATTAGACTTTTATAAAAAGATGGGATACCATGAGCTGAATCGTTACGACTTTGACCTTGGCAATGGTTTACAAATGCCCTGTGTAATGATGGAAAAAACTCTATAGTCCCTCTTTGGTAGCCCTAAGTCCGGGGTGGCCAAAGTAGGTCTCTACGTTTCCTCTAAACCAGCTCCGACGCCCCAACAGTTGGGGGCCGTTTGCCGGCATGCCAAAAGTGGTTCGTAAAATGGCAGGTGAAGTAGGTAGCTCAACCGCCATACTGTTGGCACGCACAGTCTCTAAAGGGCTATCTGCAATCACTAAGTTTGAATTGGCCGTAAAGGGCGGCTCTGTTTTAAAGGCGTTGTTGCTAGTATCGCCTCCGACAATATATCCGCAAATCCAGACATTGTTGGCGGTACCAAGCAATTGCGCCTCTGCAACCGTATACGCAGTCTCAGGAGTTTGTCCGTCATTTGAGGGAGTCCCCAGTTTCCACTCTTCTCTGCGCCAAACCAAAGTAGTGTCGACAGAGAAGTTTAATCCGATGCTTCCGGTTGTTGGGGAACCTGTCTCTCCCCCGACGACCGTAAGTACCAACATATCCCTTGCAATCACGTTTTTAGACACCTGTACAGGTTCTTGACCCTCTATGGAGAGTACGATCTGCAAAGCGCCGGGGGCAAAATAGCCCGTCCGCAACTCATCTTCTTGATAGGTCAGAAAGCCATCCTCTCCGGTGATCTTTACATGATAGGTCTCGTACTGCGACTTAAAATCGGTATCATACACAATCCTGAGACCCGCATTTATCTGTGTGCAAATCATTTGTAATGTATTCTTTACACCTGCGGTTACCCCCACATCCACCGTTGATCCATAGACCGGCTTCTCAAATGCAGGGGCGCCCATCTGTTCCGACAGCGCTTTTACGGTATAGGCGCCTGGGTCAAGGGTGATCGGATCGGGTAAGGCGCTGTACATACCGGAGATAATGGTGGTGCCAACTTGATTGGTGATCCCAATCAGGTAGTCCCCAAACGGAACGCCCGATTTGACCATTACCGACGTTTCTCTTTGCATTCTGATCGACAGGGCTCCCTTGCCCTCCTCGCTCCAACTTAACGTTTCACATGCGGACGCCATAAAGAGGAGGGCTCCTCCCAGCATCCAATTCCGCATCATTTTCCTCTTCATAATAATTTCTCCTTTTTTTAAATGTTTTTGTTAATAATTGATTATTGACTTTCTGTCCGGACTTAGAAAGCGGAACAAAAATGAACCATTTTTTTTTTGCAGCCTGGACAAAAAAACAAAATCATCTCAAAAATTAATTTTTAACTTTGCCGATCTTATTCATTTAAAATTTAAATTTTTCAATAGATTATGTATCGTATTACTAAACACCCCATTCTCCCCATTCCCAATGATGATAAAGTACCCTTTTTATTTGAAGGACAGGTTATTCACGGTCAAAGAGGCTTTACTGTGGCTGCAGCCTTGCACCAGGCCGGCTTGGTTGTCCACAAACACAGCCTTGATCAAAGAGAGCGCACATTAGAGTGCGGAATAGGAAAATGCGGTACCTGTGAAATGTGGATTGACGGAGCCCTGCGCCGTATCTGTATTACCAAGGTAGACCACGTTAAAGAGGTAAAGCGCATCCCAGAAGCGTTTTTGCCCGACCCCGACTTGTTCAAAGAGAACCTTCCTCAACCAACGTACAAAACCTCTGTGGCCATTATCGGCGCCGGACCTGCGGGGTTGGCGGTACGTGAAGAGCTGAATAAAGTAGGGATTGCTAATATTGTGGTGGACAACAACGATAAAATCGGCGGTCAATTTCTGATGCAGACGCACCAATTTTTCTTTTTTGAAAAGGAGAAACGATTTGGAGGATTGCGCGGATTTGACATTGCCACCATGTTGGCCGGAGACGACCATTCGGGCATCTTTCTCAATGCGAGCGTATGGGACATCTTGGAAGGGAAGCGTCTTGCCGTTAAGGACATCGAAAAACAGGAGGTCTACTTTATTGAGGCCGACCACTTGGTGATTGCCACCGGCGCCGTGCCCTTTATGCCCGCATTTAAAAATGACGACGTACCCGGCGTCTATACCGCCGCCGTTGTGCAGCGTATGATGAACAACGAGCTAACATTACTCGGCAAAAATATCCTCACCGTAGGAGCCGGAAACATCGGCTACCTCACCTCCTATCAATCGATGCAGGCGGGCGCTACGGTCAAAGCGATCGTGGAGGCGATGCCGCGCGAAGGGGGCTTTCCCGTACAGGCCAACCGCGTAAGGCGATTGGGAATTCCCATTCTGACCTCTCATATTTTGTTGGAGGCGGTCCCCAACAAAGACAGGAGCGGGATTACGGGCGCCATTGTTGCGGAGTGTAAAAATTTTAAACCGATTCCGGGCACAGAAAAGCTCATTGACGGCATAGACGCCATCAATATTTGCACAGGCCTCATTCCCGATGACCAGCTCCTGATAAAGGGCGCCGAGCTCTTTGGTCGCCGTTGCCACGGAGTGGGTGATGCCATCAGGATTGGAGAGGGTACCAGCGCGGTATTAAGGGGAAAACAGTGCGCCTACGAAATCATGCAAGATATGGGCGTCAGGTTCAACTATGACGACTACTTGGCTGTTTCCAAGGAGTATATTGACTCACAGCAACACCCCATACCCATTCTTGATCAACCCGATATCCCCACCCAGGAGCGGATGGAAGCACGTGGTTTTGTGCAGATTGACTGCATCTACGGTTTTGCCTGCAACCCCTGCGCTTTTGCCTGTAAATATGGCGCGATTGTCAAATCATCTACCTCCACCGTTCCCCAAATCGACCACCAAAAGTGCATCGGCTGTATGGACTGCGTCTATCAATGTCCCGGGTTGGCCATCTTTGGCTACAACGTGGCCAAGCAGTGGCTCTTTTTACCCATCGAGTAC
>WQYK01000136.1 GCA_009781275.1 Bacteroidales bacterium
AGAGAGGGGCTCTCTTTGATTAACGGCACGTCGGTGATGACAGGTATTGGAATGGTGAACACCATCCGTGCGTATCGCCTGTTTGATTGGGCAATAGCAGCTTCCTGCATGATTAATGAAATGGTAGATTGTTATGACGACAGCTTTTCGATTGCGTTGAATAGCGCCAAAGAGCACCCCGGACAACTGCAAGTTGCAGAGGCTATGTGCTCATTTTTACAAGGTAGCGGAATGGTTAGAAAACGGACAGAAACTTTGTATAAGAAAGATCCGCTTGATGAACAGGAAGAGCGGGTTCAGGAGATTTATTCCTTACGTTGTGTGCCTCAGATATTAGGTCCTGTTTTGGATACCATTCGCTATGCAGAAATGGTACTGGTCAACGAGGTGAATTCTATTAACGACAATCCGGTTGTGGATATCGAAGCGGGTACGGTTTGGCATGGCGGCAATTTTCATGGCGATTATGTATCGTTGGAGATGGATAAACTAAAAATTGCAATGACACGCCTTATTATGTTAATGGAAAGACAATTGAACTTTCTTGTGAATCCTCGTCTAAACGAAAAGTTTCCTCCTTTTGTCAATTTGGGCGTATTGGGATTGAACTTGGGGATGCAGGCGGCTCAATTTACAGCAACCTCTACAACAGCAGAGTGCCAGACCCTCTGCTTTCCCAACTACATCCACAGCATTCCCAATAATAATGACAATCAAGATATAGTAAGCATGGGTACCAATTCTGCCCAATTATGTAAAAAAGTGATAGAAAATGGATATGAAGTGATGGCTATCTATCTGATTTCAATTATTCAAGCGATTGAAACACTTCAGAACAAAGAGGATATGTCTGCAAATAGCGCCCATGTATATGCTAACCTAAGGGCATTAGTCCCTGCATTTGTTGAAGACCAGCCTAAGTATAAAGAGATTGAGCTGGTAAAACGCTACTTGATTTCTCATTCACCCAATACGTCAAAAAGATGAGCACAAACGGATGTAAATATGCCTTGGTTACCGGCGCTTCCCGTGGGATAGGTCGGGCAACGGCGTTGGCTTTGAGCCGCATGGGGTATCCTATCATCATTAACTACCTCTCAAACGAAGAGGCAGCCCAGGAGTGCGCCGCGCTGATCAAGGCTCAAGGCGGCGATGCAGAACTGTTACAGTTTGATGTTTCAAAAGAGGATGCCATTGAGCAGGCGATTGCCCAATGGGAAGAGTCTCATCCCAACGATTGGATTGAGGTTTTGGTCAATAATGCAGGCGTCAGAAAAGATAATTTGATGATTTTTATGCCTGCTGATGATTGGAATACCATCATCAACCTCCATTTGAACGCCTTCTTCTTCATTACCCGTCGCCTCCTCAAAAATATGGTTAGCCACCGATATGGACGCATTGTCAACGTAGTGTCACTATCAGGCATTAAAGGGTTGCCCGGACAAACAAACTATGCTGCCGCCAAAGCAGGTATTATTGCCGCAGGCAAAGCTTTAGCACAAGAGGTAGGAAAGAGGGGAGTGACCGTAAATGCTGTCGCCCCCGGTTACATAAAAACAGACATGACAAGCGATTTGGATGAGACACAACTAAAAGCCCTCATTCCGGTCAATCGCTTTGGAACGGCAGAAGAGGTGGCCGACGTGGTCGCTTTTTTGGCTTCTCCTAAGGCGTCGTACATTACGGGCGAAGTCATATCCATCAATGGAGGGCTCTACACATGAGGCGCGTGGTCATCACAGGAGTTGGCATCTATTCCTGCATTGGAAAAAATTGCACAGAGGTTGTGGATTCGCTCTACCATGGTCGCTCAGGCATAGGTATCGACCCTGCGCGTACTGAGTACGGCTATCGCTCTCCCTTGACAGGCATTGTGACCCGTCCCGATTTAAAAGGAATTTTAGATAGAAAACAGCGCGCTTTTCTTCCTCAAGAGGCTGAATATGCATATATTTCCACGATTGAAGCGTTGGCTCAAGCAGGTTTGGATATTGCCTATTTTGAGCAAAATGAGGCAGGAATTCTGTTTGGCAACGACAGTTCCGCCCAAGCGGTGGTAGAGGCGCATGAGACGATTAAGGAGAAGAGAGATACCGTTTTGGTTGGGGCTGCTTCTGTGTTTCACTCTATGACCTCTGTGGTTTCCATGAATTTGGCCACCATTTTAAAGCTAAAGGGAATCAACTTTTCTGTAAGCGGCGCCTGTGCCAGCGGCTCTCACGCTATTGGGCTTGGGTACCTTTTTATCAAGCATGGCTTGCAAGAGATGGTGATTTGTGGAGGCGCTCAGGAGGTCAACATGGTTGCCATGGGCAGCTTTGATGGAATCAGCGCTTTTTCTACCCGTGTTGACGAACCTGCTAAGGCATCCCGCCCCTTTGACGCCGATCGGGACGGTTTGGTACCCAGCGGAGGAGCGGCTACCTTGATTCTGGAGGAGTATGAACACGCCAAAAAGCGGGGCGCAACCATTTTGTGTGAAGTTGCAGGATATGGCTTCTCGTCCAACGGAGAGCACATTTCCCAGCCCAGCGATAGAGGCTCTTACGTGGCTATGGAGCGTGCGCTTCGTGACTCGGGACTCTTGCCCAAAGATATTGGATACATCAACGCCCACGCAACCTCTACCCCAATAGGAGATAAGTTTGAAGCGATGGCCATTACGCAACTTTTTGGAGAGAACAGCGTTCCCGTCAGCTCTACCAAGTCGATGACCGGACATGAGTGTTGGATGGCGGGCGCCAGCGAATTGGTCTATACCATCCTCATGATGCAGAACGACTTTATCGCTCCCAACATCAATTTTGAACGCCCCGACGAATATTCAGCCTTGTTGAATATTGCCGCCCAACGTATGGACGGCAGGTTTGATGTGGCGCTCTCCAACTCATTTGGCTTTGGGGGCACCAACAGTGCTTTAGTAATACATCAAATAAAATAGTTTAACAGTAAATACTCATGGACATTAACGAGATCATTGAAAAAACGAATCATTTTTTAATTGAAGAGATAGAGGTTGACCCTGAGCTGATCTCCCCAACAGCCGACCTAAGGGAGGATTTGGGGATTGACAGCCTTGATTTTGTAGATATTGTAGTGTTGGTGGAGCGGAACTTTGGCTTTAAAATCAAAGCCGAAGAGATGACCGAAGTCAGAACACTCGAGGCATTTTATCAATACATTGGTAAAAAACTGAATACAAAATAACAAGCGGTGTCTGGCAAAAGGAAATGGAGTGGCAAAACCCAGGGGGGATCGTTTGGGCAAAGGAGTATTATGCTCTTTTTGCGTTACATCGGAATCTCTCCGCTCTATTTTATGCTACGGCTGATTGTTCCCTTTTATATGCTCTTTTCAAGAAGGAATCGATTGGCCATTGAGTCCTATTTTAAGCGTATGGGTCTCTCTTCCAAGTGGAAAATCTTTTGTCATACCTATCGCAACCACTACTACTTTGCACAGGCGATGGTGGATCGATTTGCACTTTTTGTGGAGCTTCAGCACCGATACAAGGTGCGCATTTCGGGAAACGATGAGCTCATCAAAGTGCTTAAAAATGAACAGAAAGGGGCGATTTTAGCTGGAGCTCATGTTGGAAATATGGAGATGGCCGGATACTTCTTTGACCATCAGGAAAAGGATTTTCACGGGATTGTATTTGGAGAGGAGGCCAAGTTTCTTACTGGACAGAGGGTGAACGCACTATCTAAACGAAAGGTAAAAATGATTCCCATTACATCTGACATGTCCCATCTCTTTATGCTGCATCAGGCGTTGGAGCAGGGAGATTGCCTTACGTTGCATTGCGATCGCTCGCTATTGGGTAGGAAGCAGATGGAGGTGATGTTTTTGGGCGCCCCCGCTCTTTTTCCCACAGGCGCTTTTCAATTGGCGCTTCGCATGGATGTTCCTGTGCTTGCCATCTATATGATGCGCGAAAAGAGCAAGCGCTACCACATCATCATTCGCAACCTTACACAACTGATCCCTCGGGAGGGAACAGACGCAGAAAAGTTACGTGCATACATGCATCAATTTGTTACCATGTTAGAGGAGGTTTTACAGCGCTATCCCGAGCAGTGGTATAACTATTACGATTTTTGGAAAAAAGCGTCATGAAACAGGTATTAAAGATAGAAAAAGAGGTGCTGATCCGGTTCAACGAGGTCGATTCAATGGGCATCGTGTGGCACGGCCACTACGTCACCTATTTTGAAGACGCTCGCGAAGAGTTTGGCCGCGTCTACGATTTGGACTACTTAACCATTGTAAAACACGGTTATTACGTTCCCTTAGTCAACATAGATTTCTCCTTTAAGAGCCCCCTGACTTATGGCGATAGGGCCATTGTGGAGATCACCTATCTTCCCTGCGAAACGGCTAAAATCCTTTTTTCCTACCGTATTTTGTCGGTCGACAAAAAGAGTGTGATTGCCACAGGAAGCTCCACGCAGGTATTTTTGGATCGCTCCATGGATTTAGTCCTCTACACGCCAGACTTTTACCTGCAGTGGCAAAAACTACATCATGTTTAGTATAAAGAAGTGAAGACCATATATAAATACGCCGACTCCATGGTCACTCCGCTGGGAGTGACTACCGACCAGAATTGGGAGGCTATGGTGGCCGGGCGATGTGGAATAGAGCGG
>WQYK01000137.1 GCA_009781275.1 Bacteroidales bacterium
GATAAAATATGGTTTCATGTTAGCCTGCTGTTTCTTGCCATTTGCGGCTGCGGCACAGGAGCATCGTTTTACGCCCGTCCAACTTGAGGCGATTTTTTTGAAGCAGAATTTGGAATTGATTGCTGAACAGATGAATATATCAATCGCAGATGCCGCTATTGCTGAGGCAAAAGTTTGGGATAATCCCCAATTTTTTATCAACGACATCAACGTTTGGCGTACAGGCTATGAAAAACAGTTTTCCCTCGAACTGACCCAAATGGTGTCGCTCTCTGCGCGCAGGGCAAAGTTGGCAAATGTAGAAAAGGTGGGTAAAGAGATAATGGTTAAAGCGTTTGAGGAGCTTTTGCGGGGGCTTAAGATGGAGCTTCGCAGTTCGGTTGCGGAGTTGGTCTATCTGCAAAGTCTTATCCAAGTATATGAAGCGCAAAAGAGCTTTTTGGAAAGTGTGATTACAGCTTATAATACTCAATATGAGAGAGGAAATATATCGAGAAGTGAGCTTTTAAGGCTTCAAGCTGCGCTTTTTGAGATGGAGGGGGAGATAAACGATACCCAAATCGATTTTAACGCTTTGCAAAAAACGCTAAAAAACCTGCTTGCCATTGAACCGGCGGCGGTCATTGTTGTGATGGATGAACACTATGGTTTTCCCTCGCCGTTTGCCATCAATCCCCTTGACCTTATCCAAGCGGCTATCGCCTCCCGTCCCGACCTGCAAGCGGTAAAGTTGCAAAGCGAATACCATAGAAATGAGGTTATTTATCAAAAATCACTCACCATGCCGGACCTCCATTTGGGCGTCAACTATGACCGCCACGGAGGGGTTTGGAATCACTTCTTGGGTGTGGGTATGGGGTTACAAGTGCCTCTTTTCAACCGCAACAGAGGAGGGATTAAAACCGCTCAGATACAGCTCAGACAAAATGAGGTGCTGGTTGAACAGGGGCAGAAGGCGCTGCAAAATGAAGTCATCGAAAGTTATCAAAACTATCTGAATACGTACACATTTTTGGAACGAAGCCTCAAAAATCCCGCCTTGAGCCAACTTGACGATATGTTGGAGGTCTATGCAAGAAATCTGATAGATAGAAATATCTCCATGGTGGAGTATATGGACTTTATGGATAGTTATCGCTCGACCAAAGAGATGTTACTCAAGTCACAAAAGGAGCTGAGGCTCTATTTTGAGCAGTTGCGATTTGTGGTGGGAAACGATATCGATTAGCTTTTTCGTCACTCTCTCTTTGACCTGTCCAATGACAACACATACCTTATTCCGCCGGTCACCCAAGAGGAGGTGCCGGTATTGCTGCCCATTCCATTGCCAAAGGCAATGTCAAACTGCAACCGTTCGCTAATAAATTGGCGGATGCCTAATTGATACATGGAGCCGGCTCCATGCTCATACGGGTCGCCATTAACCACTTCGCCAATAAGATGAAAACCTTTGTACACTTTTACCTGTGCTCCGGCTCCAAAGACAAAGCCCAATAATTGCTCTTTGCGCTCTTTGTGTTTTAGGTAAGTTCCCCCTGCTTGGGCGTGAATCAATAAATTTTCATTTGTGCCAAAACATTGGGTGAGCAACAAGCAACCAAAAGCGCCATAGCCATCCGACACAAAAGCGCCTTTGCCCCAAGGCATGTCAGCGCCAACCGCTACACCTATGCCGGGCAAACCATTGGGTTCGTATGGGCAAATGATAAATTTGGCTTGAATCAAAGGCAAGGTAAAAGAGGGCTCCTTGATGGTTTCGCCTTTCAAGTCGTATTTACCTCTTCCCCAAAAGCCGGCAACGGTGATTTCAGCCCATGGGGTCAAACCAAAATTGGCAGAGTGCCAAAACTCCGTTCCTGTTTTGGCGGCAAATATCCAACTTGCTAACTCAGACCGCATAAATCCTGTAATGGCGGCATCATCGGTAATAAATGGACGCACCGCCAAAGCTTTAGGCGCTGAAAGTGCGGTGACGATTACCAAGGTCAAGCCTATTTTTCTATAACAGTTCATTGTGCAAAGATAGGTGAAAGCCTCTTTCACACGCCACAGCGACCGTAAAAGAACACCGAAAGAGTAATATTCCCAAAATCAGCATATCATCCCTGACAGTCGCTTTGCTTTTACCTCCAACAGAGAAACCCACATCTTCAAGCCATTTTCCGCAAATGCGAATACATGGAATGCTTATTTTTCCCTATCTTCTGTTATAGACAAACTCCAGTCCCTGTTTTATGTACTGCTTAAACATGCGGTCGGATGAGATGATGGGAATCTTGTCAGAAATGGCTTGAGCAATGATGATGTGGTCGTTGGGGTCTCTGTGCCCTGCGACGGTTTCTAATGCTGCATATTGCAACAGGTGGTGTTTGTTCATGGGGACGATTTCTATGCCCGATTCCGGATCACCAGCAAAACCCTGTGTTTCGATATGAGATAGTATCTTTGCCGGAAAAACGATGGCAAAAGATGATTTAATATTAGAATTTTTACGTTATGTGCTTCCGGTAGAGATAGTTGATTATTTCGATTTAGTTTATATGCAGGAGATTGAAGGCACGCTACATTTATATTTGGATGAGGCGAACCGGCCGCCTAATGGAGATAGTGCAAAGCCTTTGTCTGCAAATGGTTTTTATGAAGAGTCGATGATAAAAGATTTTCCGATACGCGACAGGAAAGTAGTTCTTCACATCCGTCGTCGGCGATGGATAGATGAAGAAGGTAAAAGCCATTCCCGACACTGGGATTTGGTAGCCGAAGGGACACGCTATTCTAAGGAATTTGCGTCTTTTTTAAAAGAAGCTCTTGGATACGACCCCAATACCAGCCCAATCACTTGAGCGATACTATCACATAGATGGCATTCAATTAGAGCGTCATTACAAGGAATATTTGAGTGATTTTAAGAATTGGGAAGCCGTCGAACATGCCGAAGATTGGCTGGTTTTTCCGGAAAATACAGGCAGTCATTTAAGCATTGATGAGACCTCTCTTTCCAACGGCGAGTTGTATACGATCATCACCAATAAAGCAGCCAAGGGCAGGAAAGGAGCTTTGGTCGCCATGGTGGAAGGCATTGCCTCAGAAAAAGTAATAGAGGTACTTGAGAAGATTCCACAAGAGCTACGGAATCAAGTAAAAGAAGTAACGCTGGACATGGCAGAGTGTATGCATAGGACAGTACGTCGCTGTTTTCCCAATGCTATTCGGGTCATTGACCGTTTCCATGTGCAGAACCTGGCGTATGATGCGCTTCAAGAAATGCGAATAGCGCATCGCTGGGATGCCATCAATGAAGAAACCGAAGCTATGGAACAGGCTAAACTTGCTGATGAAAAATATATTCCTCAAACACTCGAAAATGGAGATTCAAAAAAGCAGCTGCTTGCACGCAGTCGATACCTCTTGTTCAAATCCGCAGACAAATGGACAAATAAACAAAAACTCAGAGCTAAACTACTTTTTGATCTTTATCCTGATATCAAAAAAGCATATTCATTAACACATTCGTTACGAATGATATTCTCGAAAAACACTGTCAAAGATGCTGCCAGACTGAGTCTTGCACGATGGTACAATCAGGTCAACGATTCAGGGTTTAAATCTTTTAACACCATTTCTGCAACTATTTATGAACACTATGATGAAATCTTGAATTTTTTTATCAATCGCTCTACAAATGCTTCTGCAGAAGCTTTCAATGCTAAGATTAAAGCTTTCAGGGCTTCTCTTAGAGGGGTCTCGGATATGAAATTCTTCCTATTCAGACTGTCTAAAATCTATGCCTAAACACAGGGTTTTGCTACTGATCCGTAGTTTTTTATAATGAAACAGAACAAAAAAACATTTTTTACCACATGTCTGCTGTTGCTTGCTCATGCGGGTTTTTCACAAATACTCGTCGATAGCCTACCTCAAAGTCAGTTGAGTATCATTGGTAATGCACGAAATATGTTAATCGATGCTTTTCTTCAAAATGATAAACAAAAAGTACAAGAGTTGCATCAATATCTATCAGAGAACTTTGACCAAAACAGTTATGTAACACTCTTTCCCTTTGAAAAAACATTGCTGTTTGCGTGGACAGGTGATTTTAAAAACATGTTGCAATACGTCAAAGAGGTTGATTCGACATATATTGCTCAAATGCAGATAAAAATCATGCCCTCGTCTGCCAATAATTTTTATCAGACAGCCAAACAACGTGTCCAACAAGAATTTGAAGATATTCTTGGTAATATCCAGACCTCCTCTTTAACGCAGGAAGAGAAGGATTTTGCCGCTATCTATTTGCGTTACTATCTAATAACCGATGAGAATTACGATACGATCGTACGAACAATCAATACAAATACAAGAAAATTTGTGGAGACGTATCCCCAATCTGAGTACATACAGTCATTAGATAGTTACGAATTAAGGCCTTCCAAATGGGGCTCCGGAATTGGCATAAACATTGGATACGCTACAAAAACCGGCGCGTATTCTAAATCTTTTAAAAACAGCGCCTCAATGGATCCATATTTTGAGTTTGCCTATAATAAGATCATGACAACAATGGGTGTTTCGGTCTCATTTGGTGAAGTACGGGAAGATATCGTCATATCGGATGACTTGGTTTTACCC
>WQYK01000138.1 GCA_009781275.1 Bacteroidales bacterium
GTCGCACCCAAAAATTCATCAGGAGATGACGATGATCGTCCGACAACTCGAGCCTAAAGAACTTGGCATTCCACTCGAACTCTACACATTTACCAACGACACGCAATGGACAGTTTATGAAAGCGTACAGGCCGACATTTTTGATCATTTGTTTGCGGTGGTCAAAGAATTTGAGCTTGCTATTTATCAGCGATAGGTGTGTTCGTATTGGGGAAAGTGTTAGTTTTGTCAAAAAATTACCTCAAAAATATGACTATGCGTAGATATCTGCCTATTGTTTGTTGCGTTGCCCTTTTTGGGGCATCGTGTAGTAAATCAGAACTTCCTGAGATTATTGAAATTTCAAATAATTGCGTACTACAGTCTTTTTCGTTTAATGCGGAGAATGACGGCATTCAATCCCCCATGGCCGGATACATATCTGGCTCATTTGCTCCTGACGGAAGACAGTCCAGACCATGGGTATTGGTGACGGTTCCTCAGGGGTGCGACCTGAAGTCACTCATTCCGACTTTTGCCATTCACGAGAAGGCCAAATTATTTATCAACGATATTGAGCAGACGTCTGGACGTACTATAGCTGATTTTTCGAATATTACGTTAATAAAGGTTGTGGCAGAGAGCGGAGCATCGGCGCTGTATGATGTGGTTGTCAAAACAGGCGAGCCTTCTTTTGATGCTAAGGTGTATAGTTTTATGAGGTATTTTTCTATTCCCGGGGTATCCATAACGGTGTCAAAAGACAAAAATATAATTTATAGTTGCGGATATGGATTTGCAGAGGTGGAGGAGCGGGTGAGGGTTACCCCCAATCACCTTTTTCGATTGGCGAGCATCTCTAAACAGTTTACAACGGTTTGCCTGATGAAGCTATATGAAGAGGGGAAGGTTGATTTGGATCGAAATGTTTTTGGAGCGGGTGGGTATCTTGACGATGAGTATCCGGGAGTGACAGGAGACAAAACCACCGTGACGTTGCGCCACTTTCTGCAACACAACAGCGGGTGGAGAAGCAGTCCGTTGGATCCCATGTTCGATAACCCGATCAGGTCTCTTCCGTTAGACGGGATGATTAAATACATGTTGAATGATTGCCAGCTCATGAGTGGCCCGGGAGCAACCCACTCTTATTACAATTTAGGTTTTGGCATTATTGGAAGGGTCATCGAAAAGATTTCGGGTAAAGGGTTTGAGGAGTATCTTAAAGAGGTGGTGGCTTTGGCAGGTGTTACCGATATTCACGTGGGAAAAGACCGTGCCGGCAAACGTTCCAATGAGTGTGTGTATTACTCCCAGAACGGCTATAACGGATACGGCAACAACATGAGCGCCATAGCGGCAGCCGGCGGGATTATCGCCTCTACAGAGGAGATGATGAAGTTTATTGTAACCATAGATGGGATAGGCGAGGACAATATTCTTAAGAAGGAGACTCTTACCCAGATGTATAAACCTTCTCCTAATTATGATCGTTACGCGCTCGGATGGAGGGTAGGGCACAGGCTCTATCCCGGGGGGCACTACCATGCAGGGAATTTGGCGGGAACCGCTACGATCTGGTGCGGGGGTACCGACTCCGGCATAAGCGCAGCGATCCTCATGAATTCAAGGGCTTACAATATCACCAACAGCAACGGCAACTTTGACGATAACTACTATGTCCTTTTAGGTGATATCGTCTCTCATTTTTCGACTAGGTAGTGGTATCCACCTACGCAGTCTTTCGATAACTCAAAACCGCCCATAGATTTGCCCCCACCGCAAAGATAATGAGTGCAGCCATCTGCGGAATCAACTCAACCACTCCGCTCCCCTTGAGAAATACAGCCCGCATCACCTGTATAAAGTATTTAAGCGGATTGACCACGGTAATCGCCTGCGCCCACAAAGGCATACTCGAAACTGGGGTAAAGAGGCCGCTAATCAAAATCATCACCATCAAAAAGAAGAACATCACAAACATCGCTTGTTGCAGCGTGGCGGAGTGATTGGAGATGATCAACCCCAGTCCCGATACCACCAAAATATAGATAGCGGCAAAGAGGTAGATGGTGGCAAACGATCCTAAGGGAACAAGGCCATACACCAAAGCGGCAATCCCAAAACAGAGCGTGACCATCACAATCCCCACAGCCCAATAGGGCAGCAACTTGGCGATGATAAAGGCAAATTTTGAGACAGGGGTCACATTCATCTGCTCAATCGTACCCGCCTCTTTTTCGCTTACAATATTAAGGGCAGGCAAAAATCCGCACAACAAGGTGAGGAGCATCACCATGAGCGCCGGAATCATAAATACCTTGTAATCAAGATAGGGGTTGAATCGATATTGGTCGATGATTTGGATTGCCGGCAAAATAACAGCGCCTTGCCGACCCGTGGCATTGGGGATCTCCTTAGCGTACTCCTGCAGAATATTGGCCAAATAGGAGGCGCCCAACCCCCCTTTTACCCCGTTAACGGCATTGGCAGAGATCATGACGTGGGCTGTGTGGCCGTTGACGATTTGACGTTCAAAGTCGGGTCTGATTTCAAGAATGATATCGGCTTTTCCCGATTCAATGGCGTTGATCGACTCTTGATTGCCCGAAGAGAGGCCGGTAAGGGTAAAGTAGTTGGAGGCACCAATCTTTTGAATCAACCGTTGAGAGAGGGCACTGTGGTCATAGTCCGTGATCGCTATGTTGATGTACTTGATCTCCATGGTGGCTGCCCAGGGAAAGACCAGCATCACCAACAACGGAAAAGCAACCAGCAGTTTGGGAATAAAACTGTTTCTAAGTATCTGTTTACACTCTTTTTCTATGAGAAATCTAAGCATATCTACTGAAGTCGGACTTTAAATTTTTTGATACTGACGGTGATGAGAAGTAGCGCCATTAGGGCAAGGACGACAAACTCTTTGGCTGCAAAGGATACCGGAAGTCCCTCGATCATGAGCACCTTTACGGCGCGGATGTACCACTTGGCAGGGACCACGTGGGAGAGGTATTGCAAAAAGAGGGGCATATTCTCAATCGGAAAGATCATGCCCGAGAGGATCATCACCGGCATCATCAGCGCCATTCCCGAGATGAGCATGGCGGCCACCTGCGTGCGCACAATGGTAGAAACAAGAATCCCCAGCGACAGAGCGACAATGATAAAGAGAAAAGAGAGGATAACCAACCAAAAGAGGCTCCCCGACACAGGCACGCCCAATACAAATACAGAGAGGAGCAGAATGGTCACCAGATTCACCACCGAGAGCACAAAGTAGGGGATCACTTTAGAAAAGATGATCGACCCCGGCCTCATAGGAGAGGCCAGCATCACCTCCATCGTACCCAACTCCTTTTCCCGTACAATGGAGATGGAGGTCATCATGGCGCAAATCAGGATCAAAATCATGCCCATCACACCGGGCACAAAGTTGTAGGCGCTCTTCATCTGCGGGTTGTAGAGCATGCGCACCTCCGGCACAATGGGAATGTGAACACGGGACTCTTTCATCAATTCCAACTGGCTCATTGTGATAATGTTGGAGGCATATCCGGCCATCATGGAGGCCTGGTTGGGGTCGGTGGCGTCTGCAAGGAGTTGTATGGCAGCGCCTCCGGTAAGGTGCAGGCGCTCGTCAAATCGGTCGTTAAAGAGAATGGCCAACGCAATCTTACCCTCCTGAAAGAGGCGGTCGATCTCTTGTGGGTTTTGGGGAAAGTAGGCCACATCAAAATATTCGCTGGCGTGCAGTCGGTGAATAATGCGCTGGGTGGTTACGTCGCGAGAGGGGTCAAAAACGGCGATCTTTGCATCTTTAATGTCGTTGCTAATAGCAAACCCAAAGAGAATGATCTGGATGATAGGAATTCCCAAGAGAATCAACATGGTGCGTTTGTCCCTCAAGATGTGCCGGAACTCTTTTTTGATAAATGCCAAAAATTGTCGTCCTCTTCCCATGCCTACTCCTCCCGCTCTGCTTTTCGTGCCAATTTCCTAAATACTTCATCCATCGTCTGAGACCCAAACTGCTCTTTGAGTTGCCGAGGTGTTCCAATGGCGTCGATGCGTCCGTCGACCATCATCGAGACGCGGTGGCAATATTCGGCCTCGTCCATATAGTGGGTGGTGACAAAGACGGTGATGCCCCTTTGGGCGGTTTGATAGATCATCTCCCAAAATTGTCTTCGGGTGAGGGGGTCGACACCGCCGGTGGGCTCATCCAAAAAGACGATTTGGGGTTCGTGGAAGATCGCCACAGAAAAGGCGAGCTTCTGTTTCCAGCCCAACGGAAGCGATTTGACAAGGGTATTTTTCTCGGCCGCCAGCCCCAACTTGTGGAGCATTTGGTCGCTCTTGGTCGCGATGCTCTTGGCCTCTACGCCGTAGATGCCGGCAAAGAGGCGGATGTTCTCCCACACTTTAAGGTCTTCGTAAAGAGAGAACTTTTGGCTCATGTAGCCAATGTGGCGTTTGATTTGCTCCGGCTCCCTCACCATATCAAAGCCTGCCACCCGACCCGATCCCGACGTGGGTTTGCTCAGGCCACACAACATGCGCATGGCGGTGGTTTTGCCCGCTCCGTTGGCGCCTAAAAAGCCCAACACCTCTCCCCGCGCCACGGCAAAGGA
>WQYK01000139.1 GCA_009781275.1 Bacteroidales bacterium
AGAAATAGCGGTCGTCAAAGAACACCTCTACCGGATTTGTAGCATCCTTGAGTGTAAATACAAATGAACCGTCGTTGCCACGCCCCAAGATGTAGTTACTCATAAGACCGCCCTCTACATGGTAAATGCCCGGAGGTATAAAGTCCCTCAAATCTTCGATCGATTCAAGCGTTTTTTTGGTTAAACTCCAAGGATCTCCTGTTTGTTGCCCGGGTCCATCCGGTCCATCCGGCCCGTCCGGTCCATCCGGATCGTCCGGATCAAGTTCGGTGCAGTCTACAGACATGGCCAACATGGCCATGCAAATTGTCATTGTGATTTTTAAAAGTGTCTTCATGATGCTAAAATTTTGTTTTACACGTTTTGTTATGTTTTTTTCTCTCTTTGATGATTCGAGCCTCCATGTTTTTGTTTCCCTCCTCTGCCGACAGCCAACTGTTGCACTGCTCAATCAGTATTTCGTTAAAGTACAAACACCTCTGCGCACAGTTCAAAATTTCGTCTATTTTATCGTTTGGGGTGTCCATGGGGTAGGTTGTTTTGACCACAAAGGTATAAAACGTGAGAGAGATTGTCAATACCTAAAATTAGGTATGCAATCATAAAATCGTTACATTTGCATCAACTCATCAAAGTGTACAGCCAATGAACCCCATCCAAATAATCATTGTTGACGACCACACCCTGTTTCGTATGGGGTTAAAGACCGCGTTTGAGCATGGCTACCCCGACATCAACGTTATGGGTGAGGCCGACTGTGGCCAAGCCCTCTTTGCACTACTTCCTTCTACCCCAGTTGACCTTGTTTTATTGGATATTAACCTGCCCGATATGGGCGGCGCCCAGATTGCCGCCCGACTTCGCCGCGACCATCCCCACATCAAAATCGTTGCCGTATCGGCAGAAAACGCAAGCGAAACCATCGCAGAGATGCTTGATGCGGGTATAGATGGATTTGTGAGCAAACAAAAGTGCGACGCCCCCGAACTGGCACATGCCATTCGTACAGTAATGAGTGGCTTAGAGTACTTTGGACGCGATATCTCGTCGATTATCATTGGAATCTATACATCAAAAAAGAGAACCGTAGAGATGACGCCCGAATTTACCGACCGCGAGCGCCAGATCATCCTCCTTTGCCGCGACGGACTGATGGCAAAAGAGATTGCCGATAGATTGGGCATCAGCGCCCTTACCGTCAATGTGCATAAAAGAAATATCTTTCAAAAATTGGGCATCAACAACACCATGGAGATGGTGAACTACGCACTCAAAAAAGGAATCATCAGAATGTAAACCCCCAACCCAATGAAAAACAACACTTTACTCCCAGCGCTTACGCTGTTGATTTTGTTGCTGTCTGCTTCATGCAACCACCTCTCCGACCACCATGTCGGTAAAGAGTCGCAAACCGTCCCTGCGCCCGATTCGCTTTGGACGCCTACCGGCGATGCATTGCGCGACAGCCTGTTGCGACTCTCCGTCACCGCCCCGCCCGACACCAACCTTGCCCTGCTGTATCGCCAAATAGGCAGAACATACGCGAATAATGATTTTGAAAAAGCAAAAGAGTACTACATAAAGTCGGACAACTTGAGCCGGGAATTGAACTGGAGTTTGGGACATTATCTGTTTGCATCCGACTATGCGCTCATCCTTTACCGCCAAGGATTGGCTGACTCCGCTTTGGCGGTAAGTCAAAAGGCTTTAGATATGGCAAAGAGAGAAGGGAACGAATCAAGGGCTGCCGTTTTCCTTTTTGACATGGGTAACGCCTATATTGTAAAAGGATGGAACGAAACAGCTTTGAATTGCTACATGGAGGTGTTGTATTATAGCGAAAGAGAAAACAAAACCAATTGGCTTCTACAAGCATACGCTGCAATGGTACGGATTTACAACACCCTTGGCAGTTCAGAAAAAGCGATTGAGTACGGCCAAAAAGCGGTTGCCATTGACAGTACCAACGTCTACGCCCTGTTATGGTTGGCTACGGCCTATTATGGCGATAGGCAATATGAAAAAGCAAGGGAGTATTACGAGGAGACATACCGCCTTAGCGAGCTGCAAAACAACGTCTACGTCAAAGGCTCCGTCTATTACCGGTTTGCCGACTTTGCTTTAAACTCTTTTGAATTGGACAAAGCCCAAAAGTATGCACTGCAATCGCTAGAAATCTTCAAGCTGTTTGGTCGTCAAGACTGCTGTTTGATCTATATTCAGTTAGCAAGAATCGAACAGGTAAGAGGCAATTGGGACAAATCAGAAGCGTACGTCAATGAAGCGCTGCAAATAGTCAACGAGTTTGAATCGGCCAAGATGAGTGAAGAGAAAAAAAGATGCTACCTAATACTCTACGCCCTTTCAGTCGCCCAACGCAAATACCGCCAAAGTACACACTATTGGAGCGAAATTGCTTTAGTTGAGAAAGAAATAGCGCAAGAGGCCACCCTGCGCGCCGCCGAAGAGATGGCCGCCAAGTACGAGACGGCAAAAAAAGAACTCCAAATCGAGCAACAACACCAAGTCATTGCCTATCAAAACACCCAGCGATGGTTTTTTCTATCGGGCATTGCGGTTTGCGTAGTGATTCTTGCCCTGTTGGGGTACATGCTGCTCTTGCGTAACCGGCGCAATCTTGCCCTCTTGGAGCGTAACGACGCCCTTGCCCAAATGAACGCCACCAAAGACAAGTTCTTTAGCATCATCTCCCACGACCTAAAAAACCCCGCCATCGCGCAGCGCGACTCGCTCCAACTGCTCATCCAAAACGGCCGCCTCTGGGACACCGACAAGCTCACCACCTACTACCATGAGCTGCTCAAATCTGCAGAGGGTCAGGTCGAGCTCCTCTACAACCTCTTGGGCTGGGCACAGGTTCAAACCGGACGAATGGCCTACACTCCCGACACATTTATCCTTAACGACCTCCTCTCCGACCTTGGCCTGATTCGTAAAATGGCGCAAAACAAAGGCGTTACGCTCAACGTCCAAATAGCTCCCCACACCCTCGTCACCGCCGACAGCAACATGCTCACCATCATCATCCGCAACCTGCTCACCAACGCCATCAAATTCACCGGATCGGGAGGCAACGTAACATTGGATATTTCCCATGGTAGAGACGGGGCGCGCCCCGTCTCTACCGTCACCATCCGCGACACCGGCATCGGAATGACTCCCGAACAGATTCAAAACCTATTCCGCATCGACCGCCAGCAATCAACCAGAGGAACAGCGGGCGAAGAGGGCACCGGCCTGGGACTCATCGTCTGCAAAGAGCTACTCGAAAAACACCAAAGCGTCCTGCATGTAGAGAGTCAAAAAGAGAAAGGAAGCACGTTTTGGTTTGAGTTAAATTAAAAATAATTTCCCATCTTTGTAAAGAGATTCCTACGGAATCATTTTTATTAATCATTTCAATTCAAGTATTATGGCTAAAGAAAGTGCAGAAGTTAAAAACAGCGGCGCCACTCCAAAGGGAGCGGAAGGTTCATCAGAAAAATTAAAGGCGCTGCAGGCGACCTTGGACAAAATTGAGAAAGATTTTGGAAAAGGGACGATTATGAAGTTGGGAGACCAGCCAAAGTGGGAAGTTTCGGTCATTCCGTCCGGCTCCATTGCGTTAGACCACGCGTTGGGCATTGGGGGATACCCGCGTGGGAGGGTAATTGAAATCTTTGGGCCTGAGTCGAGCGGTAAAACCACGCTGGCGATTCATGCCATTGCAGAAGCGCAAAAATCGGGCGGCATTGCGGCGATTATCGACGCCGAACACGCCTTTGACCGTACCTACGCCAAAAAGTTAGGCGTAAACGTAGACACCCTTTTGATTTCACAACCCGACAACGGAGAGCAGGCGTTGGAAATCACCGACCACCTGATTCGCTCCGGCGCGGTAGACATTGTGGTGATTGACTCCGTAGCCGCCCTCACCCCCAAAGCGGAGATCGAGGGAGAGATGGGCGACTCCAAAATGGGCCTGCAAGCGCGTTTAATGAGTCAGGCGTTGCGTAAACTTACGGCAAACATCAGCCGAACCAACACCTGTTGCGTATTTATCAACCAATTGCGTGAAAAAATCGGCATCATGTTTGGCAACCCCGAGACCACCACCGGCGGAAACGCCCTCAAATTCTACTCCACCGTGCGTGTAGACGTAAGGCGCTCCTCCCAGCTCAAGGATGGCGAAGAGGCTACCGGTAACCGCGTCAAAGTCAAAATCGTCAAAAACAAAATGGCTCCCCCCTTCCGAAAAGCGGAGTTTGACATCGTCTTTGGCGAAGGCATCTCCCGCATCGGAGAAGTGATCGACTTGGGCGTCGAATTTGAAGTCGTAAAAAAGAGCGGTTCATGGTTTAGCTACGGCGACACCAAATTAGGCCAGGGCCGAGACGCCGTCAAACAAATCTTGGCCGACAACCCCGAACTCCAGGACGAAATCGAACAAAAAATCCGCGAAAAATTAAAAGAAGCAACAGAATGAAAAACAAATTTTTATCCCTGATTCTGGTCTTTATGGCGCTTGCAGGTGCAAGCGCCCAGACGCCCAAAAACATGCTTTACGAGGGAGGCTCGCTCTCTATCCCCAAACCCA
>WQYK01000140.1 GCA_009781275.1 Bacteroidales bacterium
CGCTCACCCCTCAGGGAATCCGTTTGCGAAATATCCTCATCACCATTCAATTTTTCACAGCCACAACCCTTATTGTGGGCGCACTATTTATCAAACTACAACATAGCTACATGCGTAATCAGCCTATTGGGATGGAGCGGGAGAATATTGTAGTGATAGAGGTGATGAATGAGAAAGAAATTACCGCGCACATTGATGCGGTGGCCAACCAAATGATGGAAAACGTGCATGTGCGTGACTATACCACCTCAACGTCAAAGCCCGGCTTTGTGGGCATGGGCTGGGGACGTGTGTTTGATGGAAAACAGGTGCAGATGAGGGTTTTGCCTGTAAGATACAACTTTTTACGCTTTTTTAACATTCCCGTTATAGAGGGGAACGATTTCTTTGAGCACAATCAAAGAGGGGGAAGCCGCGTTATTTTCAACAAAAAGACGGTGGACAATTTTGGTTTGGTAGATCCCATTGGAAAAGAGCTGTCCGATGATAGCGGATTGGTGGTGGGAGTGGCAGCCAACGCAAACTTTGCTTCTCTCCGCCAAGAGATCGAGCCCTTAGCTTTTGTGTGCAGCGACAACTGGCCTACTTTTCATCTCTATCTAAAGATTGACGCCCAAGATACCCCATCGACCGTTGCGCACATTAAGAACGTCTTCTCAAGGTTCAGCCCCAATGAGATCAACCTCTCCTTTTTTGATGATGACATCAATAATCTATATGTAAATGAGGCCAATCTGGCCAATATTATTTCGCTTTTCAGCCTGATTGCGATTGTAATATCGCTGATGGGGGTTTACGGATTGGTGATCTTTAACGCCAAGTTTAAGGTACGCGAGATTGGCGTTAGAAAAGTAAACGGCGCCTCAGAGATGGAGATCATCCTGCTCCTGAACAAGGGCTTCTTTAAGATCATTGCCCTGGCCTTTGTGATCGCCATGCCGGTTTCGTGGTATCTGGTTTTCAACTGGCTAAGAAACTTCCCCTATCGGGTTTCGATCTATTGGTGGGTATTTGCTTTGGCCGGAATCATCACCATCGTCATCACCTTGCTCACAGTAAGCTACCAAAGCTGGAAGGCGGCTGTCCAAAATCCTGTACACTCATTAAAAGCAGAATGAAAGCTATTTTACGCAATTTTCTAAGCGTCGTCCGCCGTTACAAGCTGGCGACGCTGCTCAATATCTTGGGCCTTTCGGTCGCTTTTGCGGCGTTTATGGTGATCATGATCCAATTGGATTACGATCACGGTTTTGATAAATTCCATAAGGACTATGACAAGATTTTTCGTATGGAATTTACCAGGGATAATAGCATACAGGCGGTTATTTGCCGTCCCCTTGCCGAGCGTTTCTTTGAATCGTCACCCCACATCCTTGCAGGTACGATTACCTATCCGGGAATATGGATGGGCAACATGCCATTCCATGTGGAAAATGATGGTGCGCGGATTTTTTATCAGGAGATGTCGTTGGGAGTGTCGCCCGAATTTACCGATGTGTTTACTTTTGACATGGTAGAAGGTTCCCAAGACGCACTCAAAACACCGGATCATGTGATCATCCCGCTGAGCCTTGCGCGCAAATTATTTGGGAACGAGTCGGCTATTGGTAAGCGACTGATTCTTAGTCAGGCAAATCTGATCATAGGCGCCGTATTCTATGATTTTCCCTCCAACTCAATCGTAAACAACTGCATCTACACCTCTATCCCCGAGGAGGAGAACAAACAGCATTGGGGCAACTGGAACTATCATGCCTATTTTAGAGTAAACGACCCGTCCAACCTCTCTCAGCTTTGGGATAACTTCAAACGTGACTTTGACGCCAAGGCGATGATGGGGCAAGATTTTGACTGGGATGAGTCAGGTTTTGACATGCGTTTTACACCACTGCCAGATATTCATTATGTAACGGATGTGACATTTGATTCTACGCCAAAGGCAAGTAAAACAACGTTGATGGTTCTGTTTGCCATTGCCATCGTGCTGGTGGTGATTGCCTCCATCAACTTTACCAATTTTAGTACGGCGCTTACCCCCACACGCATCAAAAGCATCAATACACAGAGCGTTTTGGGGGCCCAAAGGAACACCATACGTTTGTCGCTTGTTTCCGAAGCGGTCATTGTTGGTTTGTTGTCATACGTTGTTGCCCTTGGCCTCATCGTGCTGTTTCAACAAACTCCTTTAACAAAGATGGTGGATGCGGACTTGTCGCTCACAGCTCATCCTTTGATTGTTGGCGGAACGATTTTGATTGCTCTGTTTGCCGGTTTGCTTGCCGGCCTCTATCCCGCCTTTTACATGACTTCGTTTGCTCCCGCATTGGTAATCAAAGGGAGTTTTGGCCTCTCTCCCAAGGGCAGAAAACTACGGAATACATTGATAGGTATTCAGTTTATAGCCTCTTTTGCGCTAATGATCGGAGCCTTCTTTATATACCTGCAAAACGATTTTATGCAACATTCGCCTTTGGGCTACGATAAAGATGAATTGATTACCACAAACATAGGAAGGATACACAAACAACAGGAAGCCTTCACCAATCAGTTGAAATCTTTTTCGGGAATAGAAGACGTCACTTTTAGCATGCACCTCTTGTCGAGTTCTGACCAGTATATGGGTTGGGGAGTGACCTATAATGGAGAGCAAATTAATTTCCAATGTCTTCCTGTGGATTACACATTCCTTAAGACCATGGGAATAGAAATCTCAGAAGGTCGCGATTTCAGGAGAGAGGATGACAATATGCAATATGGCGCCTATGTGTTTAACGAAACAGCCCAAAAGAAGTACAACCTGGAGCTAAACACAACCATCGGTTTTGAAGGCGGAGGCGAAATTGTTGGATTCATGCCCGACGTCAAATTTGCTTCTTTTCGAACTGCTGTTGACCCAATGGCATTTCATGTAATGGGAACTGAGAGGTGGTCTCCGCTTTCAAATGCATACATCAGAGTAAAAGCAGGTACAGACGTACGTGCCGCCATTTCGCATATTCGTTCCACGCTTGCCGAATTTGACTCGGAGTACCCCTTTGTTGTTCGTTTTTACGACGAAGTGTTGCAGCAATTGTATGAAAAAGAGAATTCGCTCAGCTCATTAATCTCGCTCTTTAGCCTCCTTGCCATATTTATCTCCATCGTAGGCGTATTTGGCTTGGTGGTGTTTGACAGTGAATGTCGGCGCAAAGAGGTGGGCGTCAGAAAAGCGCACGGAGCGTCCACCCCAAGCATCATCCTTTTGTTTAACAAGGCATACTTTATTATCTTGTTGATTTGTTTTGCTATAGCAGCCCCGCTTGCGTGGTATACCGTTTCCCGTTGGTTAGAGAACTTTGCCTACAAAACGCCCATGTACTGGTGGGTCTACCTGTTTGCTTTTATGGCCGTAGCCATCATCACGGCAAGCACCGTCACGTTCCAAAACTGGCGAGTGGCGAATGAGAATCCGGTGAATTCGATTAAGGGTGAGTAAAGGCAAAAGGAGGATGAAGATTTGAAAAATTGTTGTATATTTGCAGTATATAACAAACAGATATGCAAAGAAAAAGAGTGTTTATCAGTAGCGTTCAATCGGAATTTGCGGCAGAGCGGCAGGAGTTGTATGACTATCTGACTTCGGACGCATTGTTGGGCAAATTTTTTGAGCCGTTTATTTTTGAGAACATCCCCGCTTTGAGTGTCCACCCTACGGCAGTTTTTCTGAGTGAAGTGGAAAAATGCGACATCTACTTGGGGATTTTTGGACAGCGCTACGGATATGAAGATTCGGAGGGTATTTCTCCAACGGAGAGAGAGTTTGACGCTGCAACCAAAGAGAACAAGATCCGTTTTGTTTATGTGAAACAAGCCGAACAGCGACATCCAAAAGAGAAAATGCTTATCCGTAAAGCTGAGAATGAGATTGTTCGTAGAAGTTTTAAAACGCTGGAACAGTTAAAAATAGCAGTCTATGCGTCATTAATCAACTATTTGATAGATAATGAAATCATTCGCACGACCCCCTTTGATGCCACTTTGCATCCCGAAGCAACCATTGCAGATTTGAATGAAGAAAAAATCCGCAAATTTGTTGACATCGCGCATCGAAAAAGGGCATTTCCATTTACCTCAGACGTCGATATTAGAGATGTTCTAACGCATTTAAACTTGATTAGAGGCGAACGGGTTACCCATGCGGCGTTGCTGTTGTTTGGTTTGCGGCCACAGCGTTTCTTCATCACCTCTGAGGTGAAATGCGCCCACTTTCATGGCTTAAAAGTTTCAAAGCCCATACCCTCGTATCAAGTCTACAAGGGAGATGTTTTTGAAATGATTGAGAGTGCGGTGGATTTTGTTTTGTCAAAAATAAACTTGTATGTGGGCGATAGAAGTAAAAGTGTGACGGTTGATGTGGAGTACGAAATACCCAAACAAGCCGTAACGGAAGCAATTGTAAATGCCATAGCACATCGCGACTATACAAGCAATGCGAGCGTTCAGGTGATGCTCTTTGCCGACCGCCTCGAAGTGTCAAACCCCGGCTCTCTGCCATACGAGTTGACGATTGACAAGCTTTACATCCCTCATCGCTCCATTCC
>WQYK01000141.1 GCA_009781275.1 Bacteroidales bacterium
GATTACCGGAAAGATAAAATCGTCCAATACTTTTAAGTTCATCCCTACCGCAGCAATGATAAAGGAGAACTCTCCGATTTGTGCCAGACTCATGCCCGCCTGCAACGACGTTTTTAACCCTTCGCCCGATGCAAGTACGCCCAAACTGTCAAAAATAATTCTGCCCACCAGTACTACCACCGTCACCAACACAATGAGTCCGGCATATTCGACCAGTGCCCCGGGCACTACCATCATCCCGATCGAGACAAAAAAGATCGCTCCAAAGAGGTCTTTAAGGGGATTAATTAAGTGCTCAATTCGCTTGGATTCAACAGTCTCTGCCAAAATGGCTCCCATCATAAATGCGCCCAATGCAACCGAATAGCCTAAGTAGTCAGAAAAAATAACCATACCCAGACACAACCCCACCGTTACAATGAGCAGCGTCTCGTCGCTAAGAAACCTCTTTAGCTTTCTCAGCAATGTGGGAATGAGAAAGATCCCTGCTGCAAAAATGGTCAACACAAATACGCCCAAAACCAACGTGGTGTCTAAGATGCTCGGACTTGTTTCGCTTGCAGAGTAGACGGCAGCCAAAGCAGTAAAAACAACCAACATCAAGATAGCTGCAAGGTCTTCTACAATCAACACCCCAAATACAATCCGCGCAAAACGTTTTTTGTGCCAGCCCATATCGCCCAGCGCCTTGATAATAATCGTAGTAGACGACATCGACAACATCCCCCCCAAAAAGATGCTGGCGATCTCACTCAATCCAATCAGCAATCCCACAAGATAACCAATCATGAGCATCGACAGGATGCTAATGATTCCCGCCACCACCACCGTTGTTCCCACATGAAACAACTTTTTGAAGCTAAATTCAATCCCGTGTGCAAAGAGCAGAATGATCACCCCCACTTCGGACCAAACGGTGATGTTATTCAAATCGGCAATAGACGGAAACAGAAAAAAGTGAGGACTGATCAAAAATCCGGCTACAATATAGCCCAATACCAAGGGCTGTTTAAGGAATTTAAATATCAATGTGACAATTGCAGCCGTAATCAAAATCAGGCCAAGGTCGATGATCAGGTGGGGCAGGTGGGACATGGTTGTCAGGTCAGGTTAGTCGTGTGGTTAAAAAATGATATGCCAAAGATACAGAAAAAAATCGACTTTCAGCTATAATTTGGCATCTTTTCCCAAGCTCAGAACAACTGTTTGGAAATTTGTTTATCTTTGCGGTGTAGCCTTAATAAATAAAAAAATCATGAAGCGGACTAAAAACAAGAAAGAACAAGAGGAGAGCGGAGTAGTTCCCGAGGAGAGAAAATCAAAATTTACTTTGTACTGGGAGGAAAGAGAGCGGCTTGGCATCCCATCAGATGTAGTTGTTAACATGCGGGCAATCCTAAAATAATGAACCAAAAGGAGGAATGAGGCGTGAGATATTATTTAGATACAAATATTTTGGTATTTATGCTGTGGAAGAAAATGCACAGTCAATTAAGTTTGGAAGTGCAACGCATTATTGATGATTATTCCAATTTTTTTTATGTCAGTTCGGTTGCTGTAAAGGAGTTAATACATGCTTGCAAAACGGGGAATATTCGAGAAGTAAATGCCAAGTCGGTAAACGAATTGTTCGATGATATTGAGAAACTGGGCATTGAAATCGTTCCCATGAACAAACGCCATCTGCTGCAATATGCTGCACTAGAGGCAGTCGAAGGGCATAAAGACCCAAATGACCACATCATTATTGCTCAAGCAATTTCTGACAAGATTCCCATTATATCATCTGACCGTATGTTCAAAGCGTACACGAGTCAGGGGTTGGGGTTTGTTTTCAACAGAAGATAAAAAGATGCGCCTCACCGGCGTTGCCGATGTAGAGCAACTTTTCCGGCTGATACAGTCTGTTCCATCGCCCAGAGCCGAACCTGTCAAGCAATGGTTGGCACAATTGGGGCGCGAACGCCTTGAGGAAATTGATGACCCCGAACAGGGAATAGAGCGCCTGCTGGAATATTACCACCGCAAGGGTTACTCCAAATCTTTTGATCAGAATGTGAAAATTGCAAAAGAGGGCGGTTCTGTGGAGTAATTTGTAATTTCAATTTGCAAATGCAATATTTTGTGTTTTCCTAAACTTTTCCTATTTTTGACCCCAATTCCTTATGTAAAACTGAGATGCTTCTTGCCCGTCATTTAGATATTCCGCCTCCTTTACACAAAAGATGTCTTTTGCATTCTCTTGATTTGCATCTTGTTATGTCGAGGGGGGGGGTAAAAACCTAACAATCAGCATATTTCGCAATTTTTTCGCCGCATCGGATTTGTTCTGTTTGCGGTGTTGTTATTTCAATCCCAACATTTGTTCGCATTGGGGCGGACATTTGGTTCAGTATGGGGCGGACACGCAGGTCCACCCCTACAGTCGTCACGCATAAACCATAAACCATAAATCATCACACATAAACATTTACAACTAAAATTTTTAACGTATGAAGAAACTACTATTATTGACAACAGCGGCAGCGCTACTGACTGCCTTTACCTCTTGCAAGAACAAAATGGACACCCCATTTTCCGAGCCCGAAATGGTATCGGTAACGGGCGGCACATTTGAGATGGGCGCCACGGGCGTGGCCACACCGGTACATGATGTAACCTTAAGCAATTACTCCATTGGCAAATTTCCTGTAACACAGGCGCTGTGGGAAGCGGTCATGGAATCCAACCCCTCCTCTTTTGGAGGCGAGAGCGACCGTCCTGTAGAAACAGTAAGTTGGAACGACATTGTAGGCACCACAGGAAACTACATGGACATAAAGGGCATCAGGTATTATGAGGACGGCTTTATCTACCAATTGAATGCCATAACGGGCAAGCAGTACCGCTTACCCACCGAGGCAGAATGGGAGTATGCCGCCCGCGGCGGCACGCACAACTCCCCTTTTGCCTATAGCGGCAGCGACACGCCGGGCGATGTGGCATGGACGGGGCAAAACAGCGCCATAGACGGTACAATGCAGACGCATCCTGTGGGCAAGCTGGCCGCAAATGCATTGGGCATATATGACATGAGCGGCAATGTATGGGAGTGGTGCGCAGACACGCATGCTGCATATACGGCTGAGGCAAAAACCGACCCGTTGGTTACAGGAGGAGGCTCTGCTCGCGCGATCCGCGGCGGCAGCTGTGTCGACAATACGTCCTTCGCGCATGTTTCTGCCCGTTCAAGCTTCGCGCCCATTATTCGCCTCTGCAACATCGGCTTCCGACTTGCTCTATAGTTCAAAATCAATCCGGCCGTTTTGCCAAAGGGCGTAGTGAGGGACGAACGGAGCAAAGGGCAAAATGTGTACGCCTCTATCTTGTCCGTTTAGTAGCATCATGTGGAACAACGGGCAAGATTTTTTTGGAGCGTGGCTTGCTTTTGTCGGGTCGACGTAAAAAGAATTTGTCTATCTTTGCAAAAAATCAATCGGAATCATCAAAAAAGGCAAGTGTATGGAGATAGAGGCGAATATCAAACTTTTTGAAGAGAAAAAGGTTAGGACTGTTTGGAACGGGGAGAGTGAGGAGTGGTATTTTTCGGTTCAGGATGTTGTAGAAGTTCTGACGGACAGCAAAGATGTCAAACAGTACATAAAGAAAATGTTAAGTCGCGACGAACAGTTAAAAAACAACTGGGGTACAATTTGTACCCCCATTGAAATGATAGCTGCCGATAGCAAAAAACGAAAAATACAAGCCTCGAATCTACAGGGGTTATTTCGTATTATTCAATCCATCCCGTCGCCAAAGGCCGAGCCTTTTAAGTTGTGGTTGGCGCAAGTTGCCAAAGAGCGTTTAGACCAACTGCAAGATCCCGAATTGTCTATTGAGCAAGCGATGCTCGATTACAAACGGCTTGGATATTCGGACAATTGGATTAACCAACGTTTAAAAAGCATCGAAATCCGCAAGGAGCTGACAGACGAATGGAGACTACGTGGTGTGCAGGAGGGCATTGAATTTGCAACGTTGACCGACATTATCACCAAAACATGGTCGGATAAAACAACCAAAGAGTACAAGCGATTCAAGGGACTGAAAAAGGAGAGCCTACGCGACAACATGACCAATACAGAGTTAGTACTCAATATGCTTGCCGAGCTTTCGACAAAACAAATTTCAGAATCTTCAAATCCCGAAACCTTTGAACAGCATGCACAAACAGCAATGCAAGGCGGAGAGATCGCCCGTAACGCCCGTAAGGAGTTGGAACAGAAAACAGGAAAACCGGCAATCTCTTCATTGAATGCAAAATCGGGAAAGGCGTTAGGCAAAGAGTAGCATCATGTGGAACAACGGGCAAGATTTTTTATGAGTCGCATTGAGTAGTTGAATCTGCGGTTTCGGAAATAGTTAGTAACTTGTTTGTAAATCCGAAAATAAATTTTACCTTTGCAGTCCGTTTTATTTAAAGAAAACAACATAAAGCAAAGAATAACAACAAATTATGCCAACAATTCAGCAGTTAGTCCGTAAAGGACGTCAGGTGATTGAGGAGAAGAGCAAGTCACGCGCACTTGA
>WQYK01000142.1 GCA_009781275.1 Bacteroidales bacterium
GCGATTACGATGAGCGGACCTTAAAATTTGCCAAAGACTATTCGGCAAACCTGTTATCGATCGACATCAATATCGATACCACCGAGATGTTAGACCGTGTATGGGCGCTGTTTGTGAAATACTTTACCAAAACAGAAGTATCCATCAAAAAAGAGTTGATCGAAAAATATTGGAAAGATTAAAACATGGCCATCAAGTATCAATTCAATAAGACTTCACTCAACGACTTAAACAAGCAGTTGAAGGTGCGTACACGCGCATTGCCTACCCTTAAAAACAAGGAGTCGGCGTTACGCGCAGAGGTAAAACGCGCCAAAGACAAAGCCGAAGAGTTGCAGGTGAAGTTATCGGAGCAGATGAAGACGTACGACAATATGGTTGCCTTGTGGAGTGAATTTACATCCGATTTGATTGTGATCCGCGATGTAACGATGACCGTGGTAAAGGTGGCGGGTGTACGCATACCGATTATGGGCGAGGTGCTTTTTGATGAGAAGCCCTACAACCTCTTTAGCGCTCCTTTTTGGTATGCAGATGGTTTGCACATTTTGAAAGAGCTGTCGGTCATTGGAATTGAGAGCGAATTCTACATTGCCAAAATGCGGATCCTGGACGGCGCCCGTAAAAAAACGACCCAAAAAGTAAACCTCTACGAAAAGGTTCAGATACCCGGTTATAAAGAGGCGATCAGAAAGATCAAACGCTTTATGGAGGATGAAGAAAACTTGTCAAAAGCGGCTCAAAAAATTGTAAAACAACGGCAAAGTAAGGAGGAAACCTCATGATCGTGCCCATGATGAAATACGATTTTGTGCTATACCATGCAGACCTGGCGCCTTTTTTAGACAGGCTGCAGGAGTTGGGGATTGTGGATACAAAGCGGAGCAACAAGCCTATAGATGAACGTTCATCTACACTATTAGATGAGATTGACCAGTATACTCAGGTCATTGGTCAATTGAGCAGGGTAAAGAGTGAAAATACGGTACAGTCTGACGACAAAACGTATAGCGCTAAACAAATTTTACTTCATTCCCAGGAGCTGACAGAAGAAAAGGAGCAGTTGAAGGTTCAAAAAAGCAAATTGCTGACAGAGATAAAAGCTGCTCGCCCTTGGCAAATGTGGAGCATGACATCGTTAGACCAATTAGCTCAAATCCATTGTACGCCACGATTCTACGCTGTACAGGAAAAGAAATATAACCCAGATTGGGAGCAGGAGTATCCCTTAGCTATTCTTAATAAGGAGAACGGCTATATCTATTTTGTGGTATTGGAACAGAAGGGAGCGCCTTATCATTTTCCCTTGCAGGATACTAAATTGCCTTCTGCATCCATTGAGCTGTTGGAGGTTGAGTTAACAGATGTGGAACATCGCTTGACGGTGATTGGCCAACAGTTTGAAACATACGCTTTGCAAAAGGATCTTTTAGCGAGTCATCGTTCTGAGCTTGTGGCGCAGTTGGACCTCTATCTGGCAGGAAAAGGCTCGGCGTCGGCTGCAGAAGATACCCTATCGGTTGTTACGGCCTTTGTTCCCAAGCCGCAACAGCAAATTATTGAAGATTTTATCGCTCAATCGCAAGTGATCTACTTGAGCGAAGAGGCCGTTATTGAAGACGACCCGCCCATCAAGTTAAAAAACAACCGTTTTGCCCGCTTGTATGAGCCTATAGGCGATCTGTTTATGCCCCCGCGTTACGATGAGTTGGATGTTACGGCCTACTTTGCGCCTTTTTACATGCTTTTTTTTGGTTTTTGTATGGGCGACTTTGGCTATGGCATTGTCATTCTTTTGGCCAGCACCATTGCAAAATTGAAGTTGAAAAAGATGAAACCGATACTCACGTTAATGCAATATTTAGGTGTGGGGTGTATCGTCATGCCGCTCTTATTTGGAACGGTCTTTGGTTTGGATCTGAGTGAAGTGTTCCTTTTAGAGGGCGTATTTCTCGACACTTTGCAAATGTTTTGGTTTGCCCTGATTATGGGTGGGTTTACCATCTTCTGCGCCAAAATCATCCAGGCTATCGACGCCATGAAAAGACGCGGTTTCCAATATGGCTTGGCGCCATTAGGATGGGCAATCTTATTGATATGTATAGCATTAAAGGCGGGACAGGAGTTTATGTCGTGGCCCATTCCGCCCATCTTGATACCCATCACGCTCTACTTAGGGTTGGCGCTCATTATATTTTTTGCAAGCGACTCAAAAAATATATTTGCCCGCGCAGCATCGGGTGTTGCCTCTCTTTGGGGCGTCACCGGCATGTTTGCAGATTTTCTCTCCTACATCCGACTCTTTGGGTTGGGCGTAGCAGGCGGCATTTTGGGTTTTGTGGTGAATACGGTGGGAGCTTTGGTTTGGACTAAGTTGCCATACATTGGATATGTCATTGGCGGATTGATATTTGTTGTGGGGCACCTTGCTGTATTGGTCATTTCTGCCATTGGCGCCATTGTGCACCCCTTGCGTTTGACTTTTGTCGAATTTTATAAGAATGTGGGTTTTACCGGAGGGGGACGTCTCTACAGACCACTTAAAAAAGAGTAAACTTTAATATAAACTTTTAAAAATAATAAATATGGAAATTTTGACTACTTGGCCTTTTATGGTACTTATTTTAACAGTACTCGGCTTGCTCTCAATGTTGGCGCTCCCTTGCGTAGGCAGTGCAATTGGCGTTTCTCACGTAGGAAACGCATTAATCGGATGTATGAAAAAAAATCCGGACATGTATGGCAAAGGGATGATTATTACTGCGCTGCCTGCAACCCAGGGATTGTATGGATTTGCGGCATTCTTTTTGTTCTTGCTTAGACTTAAAGACATTGCCATGCTTAACTACATGCAGGCAATACTCATTTTTGCAGCGGGCGTATCGTTAGGGCTTGCAGGCTATTTTTCTACCCAATACCAAGCCAAAATTGCTTGCAACGGACTTGTAGAGATGAGCAATGGTCGCGATATTTTTGCACAAACCATTATTTTAACGGTATATTCAGAATTATACGCCATTTTGACTTTTGCTCTCTGCTTCCTTGTTTGGGTAATGGCTTTGTAGCAAAAATAGATAAAAACCGGTGGCGCTGATTAAATCGATATCAGGTATCCGCGGAACGATTGGAGGAATATCCGGCGAGGCATTGACCCCGCCGGATATTGTGCTCTTTTCGGCAGCGTATGCAACGTGGGTTCGACAAAACAATCCGGAACGTCGTCCAAAGGTGGTGGTGGGGCGCGACGGACGGATGTCGGGCGACATTGTGAACCGCTTGGTTTGCGGCACCCTGCTTGGTTGCGGAATAGACGTAATCGATGCAGGCTTGGCCTCCACTCCTACTGTTGAAATGGCAGTTGTGTGGGAAAAAGCTGAGGGTGGTATTGTCCTTACCGCTTCCCATAATCCACGTGAATGGAACGCTCTCAAGCTTTTAAATCATTTTGGGGAGTTTCTTGACACTCAAGAGAGCTCCCAACTTTTTGAGATCGCTGAGCGTCAGAACTTCTATTTTGCTCCCGTTGACCTGTTGGGAAAGTACAGCCAAAAAGGGTTTACCCAACAACATATTGACGCTGTGATTGCCCATCCACTGGTTGACGTGGGAGCAATCTACTGCAGTGGTTTTTCTGTGGTGCTGGACGGCGTTAATTCAGTGGGTGGAGTGATTGTTCCTAAACTTTTAGAGAACCTTGGAGTTGCCTGTATTCCACATAATTGTGATCCGACAGGCGATTTTGCCCATAACCCTGAGCCCCTACCGGAGCACCTTACAGCGCTTTCTCAATTGGTAGTAAGCAAAAAAGCAGATTTGGGCATTGCCGTTGACCCCGACGTAGACCGTTTGGCTTTTGTGTGTGAAGATGGAACTCCGTTTGGTGAGGAGTACACGCTGGTCGCCATTGCTGATTATGTGCTTGGTTTGAGAAAGGGGAACCTTGTCTCTAACCTCTCCTCTACCCTTGCGTTAGATGACATTGCAAAACATCACGGGTGTACCCGTTACCTCTCTGCCGTAGGCGAAGTAAATGTGGTTACAGAGATGAAACGACGTAATGCCGTGATTGGCGGAGAGGGAAACGGAGGTGTGATCATTCCTGATTTACACTATGGTCGCGACGCCTTAATAGGGATCGCTCTGTTTCTTACCCACCTGGCGTATCAAAAAGTGAGCTGCTCACAGCTCAAGGGGCGTTATGCTCCCTACTATATGGTCAAGGAGCGGGTGGATATACCCAAATGCCTTGATCTCAACGCTGTTTTTTCTCGAATTAAAAAATCCTACAAAAATCAAAAGATTAGTGAACTTGACGGCCTCAAAATAGAATTTGAGGCAGAGAAAAAATGGGTGATCATCCGCGCTTCCAACACAGAACCCGTTTTACGTATCTATGCAGAGGCAGCCACTATGGAAGAGGCCAAGGCGTTGGTGCAAAATTTACCAGATTTCATAACCCCAAAACAAAAATTTACTAAATATTACTAACATCTTGAATAATATTACATAAACATAAATAACTAATCTACCACTTTCCCATTATTTCCTTGTTTTTACCA
>WQYK01000143.1 GCA_009781275.1 Bacteroidales bacterium
AAGAGCAACTTTAATAAAATAACCATTGGTTTGGCCTCTCCTGAGGAGATTTTAGAAAATTCACATGGCGAGGTTCTTAAACCGGAAACCGTAAACTATCGTACCTATAAGCCCGAACGCGACGGCCTCTTTTGCGAGCGTATCTTTGGGCCATCTAAAGACTATGAGTGCCACTGCGGCAAGTACAAGAGGATTAGATACAGAGGTATCGTCTGCGACCGATGCGGCGTAGAGGTGACCGAGAAAAAGGTACGGCGTGAACGAATGGGGCACATCTCGTTGGTGGTTCCCGTTGCTCATATTTGGTATTTTCGCTCTACGCCCAATAAAATCGGATATTTGTTGGGGATTCCCTCCAAAAAGTTGGAAGGGATCATCTACTACGAACGCTATATTGTGATTCAGGCGGGCATTAAAGCTCAGGACGGTATTAAGGACTTTGACTTTCTGACAGAAGACGAATACCTTAACATCATCGAAAGTTTACCCAAAGAGAATCAACTTCTTGACGACAGCGACCCCAATAAGTTTATGGCTGGCATGGGGGCCGAAGCGATTTATAAGTTACTTGTTCGCATAAACTTAGACGAACTCTCCTATACGCTTCGCCACCGCGCCGACACCGAAACTTCTCAACAGCGTAAAACAGACGCTCTCAAATGCCTCAGCGTTGTAGAAGCGTTTCGCGAGTCGCGGGAGATTAACCACCCCGAATGGATGGTGTTAAAGGTGATACCTGTCATTCCCCCCGAGCTACGTCCTTTGGTTCCTTTAGATGGAGGACGCTTTGCCACCTCCGACCTAAACGACCTCTACAGACGGGTCATCATCAGAAACAACCGCCTCAAGCGCCTGATCGAGATCAAAGCGCCCGAGGTGATTCTCAGGAACGAGAAAAGGATGCTGCAAGAGGCGGTCGATTCGCTTTTTGACAACTCAAGAAAATCCAATGCGGTAAAAACAGAAGCCAACAGGACGCTTAAATCGTTGTCTGATAGCTTAAAAGGCAAGCAGGGACGTTTCCGCCAAAACCTTTTGGGAAAACGTGTTGACTACTCCGCCCGCTCTGTAATCGTGGTAGGCCCCGAGCTCAAAATGCATGAGTGCGGACTGCCCAAAGATATGGCTGCCGAACTCTACAAGCCTTTTATAATCAGAAAATTAATTGAGCGTGGGGTTGTAAAGACCGTTAAATCGGCCAAAAAAATCGTTGACCGCAAAGACCCCATGATTTGGGATATTCTGGAGAACGCAATGAAGGGACACCCTGTATTGCTCAACCGCGCCCCTACCCTGCACCGTTTGGGTATTCAGGCATTTCAGCCAAAACTGATTGAAGGAAAGGCCATCCAGTTGCACCCACTCTCCTGTACCGCTTTTAACGCCGACTTTGACGGAGACCAGATGGCTGTCCACCTTCCCTTGGGTAATGCCGCCATCTTAGAAGCGCAGCTCCTGATGTTAGGCTCGCACAACATTCTGAACCCCGCCAACGGAGCGCCCATCACCGTTCCGTCGCAAGACATGGTATTGGGTCTTTATTACATCACCAAGCCCCGTCCCGGCGCCAAAGGAGAGGGCATGTCTTTCTACGGAGCAGAAGAGGTGATCATTGCCTACAACGAAAAAGCAGTCGACCTGCACGCCAAAGTCAAAGTGCTGTTGCCTGTTGACTCTCTTGCCCTCGAAAAAGGCAATCGCCTTGTGGAGACCACCGTGGGTCGGATCCTCTTTAACCAAATTGTCCCGCCGGAGGTGGGTTATATTGATGAGATTCTGACCAAAAAGTCCCTCCGGGATATCATCAGCAGGGTACTCAAAACAACAGGCGTGGCCAGAACATCGCTCTTCCTTGACGACATTAAGGACATCGGGTACAATATGGCCTTTAAAGGAGGTCTCTCCTTTAATTTGGATGATGTGATTATTCCCGAGGAGAAAGCGCAGTTAGTGGAAGAGGGTTACGAAGCGGTTGAGAATGTGCTCTCCAGCTTTAACATGGGTTTGATTACCAGCAACGAACGTTACAATCAGATTATCGACATCTGGTCACACACCAACACCAAACTCACCAATACCGTTCAAAAGCAATTAGAGCAAGACAAGCAGGGGTTTAATCCCGTCTACATGATGCTCCACTCGGGCGCCCGCGGTTCTCAGCAGCAGATTCGTCAGCTCTCAGGTATGAGGGGTTTGATGGCCAAGCCACAAAAATCGGGAGCCACCAGCGCCGAGATTATCGAGAATCCGATTCTCTCCAACTTTAAGGAGGGATTGTCGGTTCTTGAGTACTTCATCTCTACTCACGGTGCCAGAAAAGGCTTGGCAGACACCGCTTTAAAGACAGCGGACGCCGGTTATCTGACCCGTCGTTTAGTGGACGTCTCTCACGATGTGATTGTGACAGAAGAAGACTGCGGAACCCTACGCGGATTGGTCGCTACCGCCATCAAGAACAAAGACGAGGTGGTTGAGTCGCTCTCAGAGCGTATCTTAGGCCGTACCAGTGTGCACAACATCTACAATCCCCTAACAGGAGAGTTGATTATTGAAGCCGGCGAAGAGATTACAGAGGACATCACCGCCTACATTGACACCCTCCCCATTGAGCAGGTAGAGATTCGCTCCGTACTGACGTGCGAGTCGCGCAAAGGGACTTGCGCCAAATGTTACGGCCGTAACTTAGCCACAGGGCGCATGGTGGAGAGGGGAGAAGTGGTGGGCGTAATTGCAGCCCAATCGATTGGAGAGCCCGGAACGCAGTTGACCCTTCGTACCTTCCACGTAGGGGGTACCGCCTCCAACATCACCTCTGAGAACGAAATCATTGCCCGCTACGCCGGTACATTGGAAATCGACGAGCTTAGAACCGTTACCAAAGAGAGCGATCAGGGAGAGAAAGTACAGATAGTCATCGGACGCTCTGCAGAGATGCGTATTGTAGACAAAATTACCAGAAGCACACTCTCTCAGCACAATATTCCTTACGGAGCCTCCCTCTACTTTAAGCATGGAGACGACCTCCAAAAGGGAGACAAAATCTGCGAATGGGATGCCTACAACGCCATCACCATCGCCGAAATCGAAGGAACCATCGCTTTTGAAGCCCTTGTCGAAGGCGTCACCTTCCGCGAAGAGGCAGCCGACGAGTTCTCGTTACACCGTGAAAAAGTGGTCATTGAATCGCGCGACAAATCGCGAAACCCCACCATCCGCATCATGGACGGCAAGACCGAACTAAGGCAGTACAACCTGCCTGTAGGCGCCCACATTATGGTAGAAAACGGACAAACGGTAAAAGCAGGAAGCATCCTGATGAAGATTCCCCGCGCCATCGGCAAATCGGGCGACATCACAGGTGGTCTTCCCCGCGTTACGGAGCTATTTGAAGCGCGAAACCCATCCAATCCCGCCATTGTATCGGAGATTGACGGCGAGGTGCTCATGGGTAAAGTGAAGCGCGGAAACCGCGAGATTATGGTTCGCTCCAGAACAGGTGAAGAGAAAAAATACTCTGTTCCGCTGTCCAAGCAAATCTTGGTACAGGAGAACGACTATGTACGCGCCGGCTCTCCCCTCTCAGACGGAGCGATTTCACCCACCGACATCCTCTCTATCTTAGGTCCGACCAAAGTACAGGAGTACATTGTCAACGAGATTCAGGAGGTGTACCGAATGCAGGGCGTAAAGATTAACGACAAGCACTACGAAATCATTGTTCGTCAGATGATGCGCAAGTTAGAGATTGTTGACCCGGGCGACACCCGCTTCCTCCCCGAACAGATGGTGGATAAGTGGGACTTTATGCACGAGAACGACTATATCTTTGACAAAAAAGTAGTCATCAACCCTGGCGACTCCCAATCGGTAAAAGCAGGACAAATCATCACCGTACGCAAAATGCGCGATGAAAACTCCATCCTTAAACGCAAAGACCTCAAGGTTATTGAAGCGCGTGACGCCATGCCGGCCACCTCCAACCAGATACTGCAAGGAATTACCCGCGCCGCATTGCGTACCAACAGCTTTATGTCTGCCGCCTCTTTCCAGGAGACCACAAAAGTGTTAAGCGAAGCAGCCGTTTACGGCAAAACCGATACGCTCGAAGGGCTTAAAGAGAACGTCATTTGCGGACACCTGATTCCTGCCGGTACCGGCTCTCGTGAGTACGAGCGCCTTGTGGTGGCTTCGCAGGAGGATTATCAGCGGATGATGCGGAAGTAGCTTTTATCTTAAATCGATCACATACACCCCCGGATGCTTCTCTATGGAGAAGATAAATCGTTCGGGGGAAAATGGTTGGTCTTTTGTGGTGTGTTTTGTGATCACCGCTTCAACCCATGAGCCGTCTTTGGCGTTGTATTTGACGCTGTGGGGAAAGAAATCTTTATTATTGATTCGCAGCAGGATAGAGGTGTATGGGGTGTTCTTTTCGATCGGAGTGAGGGTGATCTCTACAATTTCCTGTCCTTTTTCGATAAAAAAGTGTTGCTTCTCAGATAGGGTGTACTCCTTTGTCAATTGTGTGGAAAAGAGTGCCAGAGGATTCTCTAA
>WQYK01000144.1 GCA_009781275.1 Bacteroidales bacterium
CAATGCGGCCGAACTTGTCAAGTACGGACGCATTGAGCATCTACATCATAAGCAAATCTTTACCTTCTAGGAGCGTACTGTTGCGCCTCAGGGATCAGCGCCCTTAGGTTTGCTTCACGATTGGCGTCAGAGGGGTGGGTGCTTAAAAACTCCGGCGGTTTTGGGCCGCTGTCCTGCGACATCTGTTGCCAGAAAATGGGCGCCTGAGTCACGTCGTATCCGGCCATGGCCATAAATATCAATCCCAAGCGGTCGGCTTCATATTCGTGGGTGCGGGAGTAGGGCATCAATATTCCAAGGTTGGCTCCCAAGCCAAAGGCGGTGCCAAAAATGGCTCTGGTTTGCTCGCTCTTGTTAGAGAGCACAGCGTCACCAGCGGCCCCAACCATCTCCACGATGGTTTGCTGGCTCATCCGCTCGTTTCCATGCTGGGCGATCACGTGGGCCAATTCATGCCCAATCACCACAGCCAATTTGTCGGGTGTATTGGTGAACTTCATAATTCCCTCATAGACTACAATTTTCCCGTTAGGCGGGCAAAACGCGTTAACTTCCTGACTCTGCAACAAGGTAAAACCCCAGTTATAAGGGGCTAATTGCTGCTCCCTTCCGTTTTGCTTCATATATTGGGTAACAGCTTGTGTAAGACGTAATCCCACGTCTTGCACCATTTTGGTTTGTTGTGCGTTTTTTGATGGAACCGCCGTGCTCATCACTTCGGTATAGGCCGCGTCGCTAAGCGAAGCGATCTGGCCCGAGTCAAAAAGCAATACTTGCCGGCGTCCTGTAATGGCTACGCTTCCGCAACTATGCAGCAAAAGTGCCAATAAACAAATAGATACAATTTTCTTCATCTTACTCTTTTTTAATGAATGGTTCTATAGGGTCTCCTATGTTAAAGGACAAAGATAGTACTTCTTTTTGGTTCTCTTTTACAAAAAAAGTAAGATCAAATCTTCCGCCGCTCTCTGTGGTAAAAATAAAGGTGTTTCCGCTCCTGTGTCTGAGGGGACTGTTCACTTTTTTCAAAGCAAACATCAACGTGTCGTCTTGCAGGTATACGCGGGCGTCTCCAAAAGCGCCGCCATCAAAAACCCCCACATAACTTCTCTTATCAAGCGGAGGGAGTGAATCCCTTGCCGGCTCGGGAGTACGGGGCGGCGTAGGTCTCATGTATGCGTCCAAATAGTGTTTTTGCCAATCTTTATCATCTACTCCCCGATACATATCGATGAGTTGGCGGGCTATTGCATAGTGCGGATTGGTGGTAGTGCCGTTGGTGGTAAAAATGGCAAATCCCATATCGTGTTCGGGGACTAAGCCCACCAATGCGGTATAGCCGTAAGCCAATCCGGTATGGCGAATGATTCGCCCTTGAGCGCCCTGCTCAATCGTCCACCCCTGGGCATAGTTGTTAACCGTTACCGAATCTGAGCCCGTAATGGTTTGCGGTGTGATCAAGTATCTGAAGTTACGTTCCGAAATCACCTCTTTTCCGTTAAAACGTCCCTTGCCCAGCAACATCTTGAGCCAGTTAGCCATATCTGCACCTGTCGACATGACAAAACCGGCAGGTGCAATGGCGCTCAACCAGTTAAAAGCGCCTTGAAAGTCGGTTCGGGGCGCCAGCTGAATCGTGTCGGCTTCCTTAAAGAGGCGGTATCCCCGTGCGAGCGTTTGTGAGGTAAAGAACGCTTTGTTTCCGGTGGTGGAATTTTTCATCTCCAACGGTTTAAAAAGACGCTCTATTAAAGCATCGTCCCAGCTCATTCCCGTATATTTTTCGATGATCTGGGCGCTCACCGTATAGAGGCTGTTGTTATAGGCATAAGTGGTTCTAAAGCTATAGGTAGGTTTTAGATGACGGTATATCCTAATGATTTCATCACGGTCATAACCAAAAGAGGGCAAATTGTCGCCGGCATAGCCGTTAAATCCCGTTTTGTGCACCATAATGTCGCGTACCAAAAAGTTCTGAGTCACCCAGGGGTCGTAGAGTTTAAAGTCGGGAAGATGGTTTGCCACCGTGTCGTTCCACCGCACATCACCATCGTCCACAACCGTAGCCAACAGCGCAGCTGTAATCGCCTTGCTGGTAGATGCAATGACAAATTGGGTGTTTTCGTCTACAGGGACTCCGGCATCGTCCAAAGAGGTCTTTCCGTACCCTTTTAAGAAAACAGTCTCTCCGTTCTTTACCACGGCAACCACCATGCCGGGCAGTTTCCACTCTGCCGCTACACGGGCTACGTGGGCTTCAAATCCATCCGGAATATAGGATTTTGTATTGCCCTGCGCCCAAAGAGCGCAAGGAAAAAGCGCTATAATCAGCGCATAAAATAGTTTTTTCATTATACTTTATTAGTTTAAAATGATTGTTTGTTGAGATTTCAAAGATAGTGTAAAACATCGAATAAAAATACATAATTTTGTGCCATTAATATTTAACCTAATGAAAAACTACGCCCAAACCTTCATCGGATTTCTGCTCCTTGCGTGTATCTTGTGCACGCCCCTCTCTATAGAGGCACAACGCAGACCCCAAGCCACCACTCCCACACCTGCCGAACCTGCCCCAAGAGACACCGCTTCCAGGTCAGCGGTTAGAGAACCTGCCACCATTGATAGATTTATCAAACCGGAGACTTCTGTCATGCAAGGACTCACTCCCGTTTATGTTCAAGAGGGGCGTTACTACATCTCTATTCACGACACACTGATTGGGCGTGATATTTTAATGGTCACCCGACTCTCAAAGGCTGCCGCGGCTTTACGCGCATCGATGAGCGGTTACAGCGGAGACCAGGTCAATTCGGCAATGCTTCGCTTTGAAAAAGCGCCCAACAACAAGATTCTGTTGCGCAAAGTGCTTTCACAGGAGCAGTCCAAAGACACTACGCAAAGTATGTACGCCTCTTTGATGAACTCCAGTTTTCAGCCTATTTTGGCAAATTTAGAGATTAAAGCGTTGTCGGCAGATAAACAGACTGCCCTTATAGATATTACCGATTTGATTTCTGCCGATAACGAAGCGCTCTTTCTTCCCAGAAGATTCAAAACCACCTTTAGGTTGGGCAACATACAGTCGGACAAATCCTATATTGTGGGTGTACGGACATTCCCCATCAATACCGAACTCCGCACCGTCAAAACCTATCTAATTACCGAACAGGGAGATTTTGCCAGCTTTGAAATCAACTGCTCCATGGTATTGCTACCCAAAACGCCCATGCAACCTCGCTACGCCGACCCCCGCGTGGGATATTTTAGCACCAGCCATGTGAACTATGACAACAATCCGCAAGGGGTAGAGACTGTACGCATGATTACCCGATTTAGGTTGGAACCCAAGCCGGAAGATGTAGAAAAATATAAGCGGGGAGAGTTGGTGGAGCCGGCAAAACCCATCATCTTCTATATTGACCCCACCACACCCAAAGAGTGGGTCCCATATCTAATTCAAGGTGTGGACGATTGGCAGCCTGCATTTGAAAAAGCGGGATTTAAGAATGCGATTTTTGGCAAAGTGGCGCCCACGCCCGAAGAGGACCCCACTTGGACATTGGAAGACGCCCGCTTCTCTGCCATCGTTTACAAACCCTCCGATATTCCCAACGCCAGCGGTCCCAATGTACACGACCCCCGCTCGGGAGAAATCATCGAGAGCCACATTAACTGGTACCATAATGTGATGAGCTTGGTGCGTAACTGGTACTTTGTACAGTGCGCCACCGTTGACCCCGGCGCCCGAAACAAGATTTTTGATCAGGAGTTGATGGGAGAACTCATTCGCTTTGTCTCTGCCCACGAAGTGGGACACACCATTGGACTTCGCCACAACTTTGCCGCCACCTCCCATTTTACCACGGCACAGCTAAGGGACCCAAAGTTTTTAAAAGAGTTTGGACACACCACTTCCATTATGGACTACTCCCGTTTTAACTTTGTAGCCCAGCCCGAGGACAACATTCCACGTGAGTTGCTCGTTCCGCGCATCATGCACTACGACTTGTGGGCTGTGGAGTGGGGTTACCGCCGCTTCTTAGAGATTACCGACCCTGTTACGGAGAAAGAGAAGCTCAATCAATGGATTATTGAAAAGACCAAGGATCCCCTCTATTGGTTTGGTCACGAAAGCAATCCCAACGATCCCCGTTCGCAAGCAGAAGACTTGGGAGAGAATCAAATGGAAGCAAACGAATTGGGTATTAAAAATTTAAAGCTCATCATGACCAATTTGCAGGAGTGGGCTAAAGACCCCAATGAAGACTTTAGTTTCCTCAGAACCATACGCAGTGAAGTCCAAAATCAATTTACCCGCTATATGGGTCACGTGGCAAAATGGGTTGGCGGCATCTACGAAAATCCAAAGACCGTGGGCGAGCCGGGTCCCGTATATACCTACGTAGAAAAGAGCCGTCAGCAAGAAGCGATGCGGTTTTTAAACAGACATCTGTTTACCACGCCTGTTTGGTTGGTATCGGAAGAG
>WQYK01000145.1 GCA_009781275.1 Bacteroidales bacterium
GCCAATTCGGAGTTCCTTTTGATGTTGTATACAAACGTGGTGTCGCCTTTGTCAGAGACGTTCTCCTGAACGCCGTGGTGTTTTTCGCTCCACCAGCGGTTGTAGATGTTGTTCTCGTGGTTGCCGGCGCAGGAGACAGCCACTTTGTAAAAGTCAGAATAGGTAAGAATGGCTGCAGTAGACATGAATCCTCCGCCGGAGTGTCCGTGAATCCCAACACGGGTAATATCCATAAAGGGATGGCGGGCGGCAAGGCGCTCGGCGGCTACCTTTTGGTCTTCCAATCCATAGTCGCGCAGGTTTCCGTAGCCAAAGTTGTGGTACCATTTTGAACGGTTGGGGTGGCCGCCGCGGTTGCCCACGGTCATCACTACAAATCCCATCTGAGCCAAGCGATCTACGCGATCCATCCCCCTGCTCCATGCATATACGGTAGCTTCGGTTTGGGGCCCCGGATAGACATACTGAATAATCGGATATCGGGCAGAAGGATCAAAGTCGTATGGTTTGTACATCACGCCGTAGAGGTCGGTGATGCCGTCTCCTGCTTTGACGGTGAAGGGCTCGGGGAACTTATAGCCCGCTTCAAAGAGCAGACTCAGGTCGGCGGTCTCTAATTCGGCAAGTTTTCTTCCGTTGGCGTCAAAAAGGGTGCTCTTAGGCGCTGTATCTACGCGGGAATAGTTGGCAATAAAGTATTTGTTATTGTCGCTGGGGTTGATGTCAAAGGTAAAGTTTCCGGGAGTAACCAACGTGATGCCCGATCCGTCTAATTTGGCTTTGTAGAGGTGCATGTAGTAGGGATTCTCGCCCTGTTCCCTGCCGCAGGCGGTAAAGAAGACGGTGCGTGTAGCTTCGTCTACGCCTAAGATGTTGTGCACATGAAAAGGCCCGGAGGTGATGGCATTTTTTAGGTTGCCCTCTCCGTCATAGAGGTAAAGGTGCGACCAGCCGGTACGCTCCGACCACTGAATAAGTTCTTTTCCTCTATTGACCAATTTAAGGGGCTGCGTCTCCACGTAGGTATTGAGACGTTCTTCAATCAATGCTTTGGTGGTATCTGAAGCCAGATCAACGGCGCAGATATCGATTCGTTTGAGGTCGCGGCTGGTGCGGGTAATGTAAAAGCGCTCGGGAGTGCCTAACCATTTAGCATAGCGAATGTCATCAAAGCGATTCTTTTCGGGGATCGGTTCGTATGATATCGATATTTCCTGATCTTTAAAGGCAGATACGTTGATCGCCCTCATGGTCGAATCTTTAAAACTATAGACCATCAAATGGTTTTGTGGCGCTTCGGACTCTCCCGGCATGTGGTATTTGTAGTTTTCCAATATGGGGCGCGGCTGCTTGAGTACGTCAAGCACCCAAAGGTCTTTTACTTCACGCTCATCACGTTTGATCAGCGCAAAGCCTGAACCGTCAGGAGACCATGCAATGCGGGCGGGATAACGCTTTTCCAAGTCTGCTTTTTCGGGATAGAGCGACGTGACGCCGCCTCCATAACCAAAGAATTTAACTCCGTCTTTAGTGATTTGATGCTCTACAATGGTGCTGTCTTTCTCGTTTTTACGCGCTTTATCAAAGTTTTCACGGTCCATGTAATAGAGGTTAAATTCGCGGGAGAAGACGATCATCTGTCCGTCGGGAGAGAAACTTGCCCATGTAGGTATCGGTTTCTCTTTTTCGTAATCCTCGATATTGGTAAGTTTATTGTTACGGAAATCGTAGCTAAATCCAAATATCTTCTTCTCCTTTTTGGGCTTACCGTTTTCGTCTTTGGTCTCTACATCGATTGTGCTTTTGATTTCAAAGGTGACGGTGGTTTCATCTTTGATTCTGAAGCTTTCAATGGGAAGGTGCTGTGCATCAAAAGGATCTTTTACGATTAGGGTAACTTGCGCAGCCATTTCTGCGGGGTCAAAGAGGAGGCGTTTGGAACCGGTTGCGGCATCCACCAGATACCAGTTCTTACCCGCAGGAGTTTCGTAGGTGTAGATAAAACGATCGGAGTTCTTGAACCACATGGGTGTTACCGATGTGGAGAAGACCATTTTGCTCACCCTTTTGGGGGAAAAGCGTGCAGCCAGCTCATAATTTGCAACGGTTTGCTGCTCGTTCAACCGGTTTTGAGCGATGGCAACACTGCACATTAGCAGGACGCTCGTCAAAAAAATAGATTTTCTCATAGTTGTTATTTTAAAGTGATTTATTTATTGTCTTTTTAATTCCCACACCTCCAAATCGGATACCCTTCCGTTATTGATTTTAAACCGTACGGCGGTGCGTTGTGTGTGTATTCCGGAATTTCCTGCTGCTCCTGGGTTTATATAGAGAAGATTGAGTTTTTTGTCGTTCATCACTCTTAAAATATGGGAATGTCCGCATATGAACAGATCGGGACGATGGGCGGTAATCAATGAACGCGCCTGATAGTCATAGTATCCAGGGTGGCCTCCAATGTGGAGCATTAGTACCTTCATTTGTTCTATCTCAAAACATTGCATCACAGGATACACCGTGCGTACTTTATGATCATCACAATTACCATGCACGCCAATGAGCGGTTTGAATGCAGCAATCGCATCGGCGGTCTCTATGTTTCCAAAATCGCCTGCATGCCAAATTTGATCCACCTCTTCAAAAAACGAACGCAAAGGGGCATCAAAAGTAGTATGGGTATCGGAAAGTAGACCAATAAACATGGCTATAATTTGATAAATATCTTCTTTCTGTGTAAAAATATTGCCATCAGGGTAAACAGCGCTACGTAGCAAAGGGCGTAGGAGAGGGATCCCAACTCTTCTTTTCCAAAGATGGGTACGCATACATGCCGATAGAACCACGACAGAAAGGTATACCTGACGTCGGATACTGTTCCGTCTGCCGCCATTACAGCCACCTGCCAGGAAAACATTCGAGCCATTTTGGAGAGCAGTCCTGCCATCACAAATGCAAAAAGAGGATTCATTCCCAAAGCCTTAAAAGGATACAACGCCTTCTCAAAATTGATCTTTTTCCAGCAGCCCACAACGTCCACCAAATAGATAAAGAACGCAAGAAACAGGGTTGACCATCCGGCGGCATAGAGCACGTATGAACCTGTCCATAAAGGTTTATTAATCGGGAGCCAGTTTCCCCAAACATAACCAAGTCCTAAACTCACCAAAGAGAGGGTGTACAATAAGCCCACTGTGTCGATTTTAGAGCGACTTCTTTGAACCAGTCCGCCAACCAAGTATCCCAAAAGTACCGTCCCGGCTCCGGAGAGTACGCCCAAGACTCCCTCCGGGTCAAAGGGCAAGCCAAATCCGCGATAGAGGTGGCTCTTTCCGATCAACCATATATCGATCGGGCCTGCAATATTGCCCTCTTTAGAGTAAGGGTCGTCTCCTCCAAAGAAATAGAGAATCGCCCAGTGGATCAACAGAACGGCCACTACGCCCCAAGCAATCTTCTTGGGTTTACGTAGCCAGAGGGCTAAAAATCCACCCAACAGATAGGCCATGGCAATGCGTTGCAGTACGCCAAAAATGCGAAGGTTATTGAGCCAATTGAGGTAGTTGGCGCCCCAGCTCAAGTCGGGATTGGGGCTAAGGGGATAGAATGGAAAGGCGTTCAGAAGCAATCCGGTAATAAAAATCAGTACCCCACGAATGACTAACTTTTTCCCTGCGCCGCGTGCGCTCCCTTCTGTAAACCGTGCAAAGGAGAAGGCCATGGCCACGCCCACAATAAAGAGAAAGAAGGGAAAGACCAGGTCGGTAGGCGTGCAGCCATGCCAGGCTGCATGACGGAGCGGTGCATATATTTTGCCCCACGTTCCGGGGTTGTTTACCAAAATCATTCCGGCAATGGTCATGCCGCGCAAGATGTCTAAAGCAACATAACGTTTTGTTTCCATATTCTATGTATTGGTTTAGGTGGTTTCTGAATTTACTGCATGATCCAACAATCCAAATCTCTTGAAAACAACAGACTTGTCCGGAATATCCTTACACATGCCAAGCAACTCCTGTCTGGGCATCTTTTTAATATCCAACACAATATATCCGTCTAAGCAGTAGTTAAAGTTGGGATCGACATTAAAACAGACCAATTTTGTATTGATTTTAAGGTATTTCTTTACCAATGTAGGCAGCCTGTATTGATTGTTGCTCATGCGCATCATAAAGCGCTCAAACTGCTCAATACTTCCAATATGATTGGCTAAAAGAACTTTGTGATCTACATGCAAATAGTCGGGAGTAAAAGTGGTTCTGGGACGGATGATCTCTGTAAACTCTTGTGCGGAGTGTTTGGTTTTTAAATAGTATGCAATCAAGCTCCTGTAAAAGACAGGATACCAAGAGCTAATGCTTACCGGCCCAACCAAGTAACGGGGACCTTCGTGTTTAAGCACAACGTGCATCAACCCTTTAAGGAGCATCATTAAAGCAAGAGGGTCTTTTTGATACTCGATGCATACAAAAGACCTCCCTAACTCAA
>WQYK01000146.1 GCA_009781275.1 Bacteroidales bacterium
ATAAAACCGTGTTGCTCAAAGATTTCGACAATCTCTAAGGGCAAGCGGTTTTTGTATATAATGGGGGTGTTCTCGTCAGCGGTTGGATAGTCCCACAGCCAATAGTCAGAACAGGAGCGGTTGAGGTCAATGGCAATCCCAAAGCTGTGGGCGCTAAGCCTGTCGGTACGGGCAATGGGGCGCCAGTTAAAGCCTCTTCCCACAGCCCTGATGCAAGCCTCCCACTCCGGGTGTTTGTCTAATTGCTCCGATATTTTGAGCAGCTGTTTGTCTACATTGTTCACGGTGGTGACCCTAAGGGTGTGGCCAATGGTTTGGGGACACCAGATGATCTCTGTGAGGTGCGACTCTACCTCTTCTCGCGTTTGGCCATATATCTTTTTATAAAATCCGGTGTTCCGTATCCGCCCGGGGTCTTGGTTGCGTTCCGGTGGCGAGGTCATGACGCCTTTGGGGTAGGGGTAGGCAAACATATCTTTTAGGTCGGGATTTTCTAATAACTCGGCGTGTGTTTTGTTCGATTGTCCGTCGTCGTAGCGCATTCGGGATTGGTCGTGAAAAATGAGAAAACCGTCTTCATAACCCGCCACATGAAGCGGATAGGCAGCCATGAGTTTTTGAACGCCAATGGGGTAGGTTGATGAATCGGATGGGGGAAAATCAGCGCTAACGCAGAGCAGAAAAATGGCAATGGCAGCAAATAGAAGTCGCATGGTTGGATGTAATTATTGCCCAAATATACCAAATATTTCCTTTCCTGCCTATATTTGTACACTTTTTATGAGCAACATTATTGCCATCGACACTTTTCTGGAACGGGCCAAAGAGACGCCCGTTTTAGACGTGCGCTCGCCTGCCGAATTTACCCGAGGACACATTCCGGGCGCACTCAACCTGCCGTTGTTCAACGACGAAGAACGGGCAGAAGTGGGTACAATCTACAAACATAGGGGCAAAATTCATGCCATACAGCGCGGATTGGAGATAGCAGGGCCCAAAATGAGGATTTTTACCGATTTTGCGCTCCATCTTCATACTTCGGAGCTCAATATCTACTGCTGGCGGGGAGGGATGAGAAGCGAGGCCATGGCGTGGCTCTTTGAGACGGTGGGGATTACATGTTTTAGGCTTGAACGGGGCTACAAAGCTTTTCGCAACCATTTATTAGAAAGTTTTGCCCGTCGGCACTCCATTATTCTGTTAGGCGGCTATACGGGAAGCGGAAAAACGGAGCTGTTGCAGGCGTTGGACTCGATTGGGGAACAAACGTTGGATTTAGAAGCGCTGGCCAACCACAAAGGTTCGGCGTTTGGGGGCATCGGACATACGCCTCAGCCCACGACAGAGCAGTTCGAAAACCTCATCTTCTCCAAAATCGCACAAATGGACCCTTCCAAACCCTTGTGGATAGAGGACGAAAGCCGAAACGTGGGCAAGTGCAGCGTTCCGGAGGCTTTGTGGGAGCAGATGCGCCACGCTCCGCTCATTGATGTGATGTTGCCCCGTCCGCAACGGGTGGCGCGCCTGATGCACGAATACGCCCATTTTGAGTCCGAACATCTGTGCACTGCCATTAAAAAGATAGAGAAGCGCCTTGGCTTTGACCGTTGCAAAGAGGCGCTGAACGCCTGCTTGACCAACGACCGCATCACCGCCTTAGAGATATGTTTGGACTATTACGACAAAGCGTACGCCAACCAGTTGTCGGAACGTTTTGGAGCGGAGTGGGAGCGCGTTCTGCCTCGGTTTACGCCCCATTTCCCCCTCGATTCCAATCAGCTTACAATCATCAAATCAATCATAAAGAAGTCGACATCATGAAGCTCACCCAATTTAGCCCCGGCGCCGGATGCGGCTGCAAGATTGCCCCCGCCACGTTGCAAAAAATATTAGAAACGTCACACCCGCAACAACCATTCCCTCAGCTTTTAGTAGGGAATGAACACAGCGACGACGCAGCGGTATTTGACATTGGAGCGGGCAAAGCAGTGGTGAGCACCACCGATTTTTTTACGCCTATTGTAGACGACGCCTTTGATTTTGGACGAATTGCCGCCACCAACGCCATTAGCGACATCTACGCCATGGGAGGGACGCCCCTCATGGCGATCGCCATATTGGGCTGGCCGCTCGAAAAATTGCCGCCCGAAGAGGCCGCCAAAGTGATTGCGGGGGCACGACAGGTGTGTAGCGACGCAGGCATTCCCTTGGCAGGAGGGCACAGCATCAACAGCAGCGACCCCATATTTGGATTGGCCGTTACCGGATTGGTGGACACAGAGTTGGTAAAAAAGAACAGCAGCGCCCAAGAGGGAGCGTTGCTATTTCTCACCAAACCGTTGGGCATAGGATTGATTACCACCGGCGAAAAATTCGGCTGCGCCACAGAGGAGCAAAAGCGCATCGCCCTGCAACTGATGACGCGCCTCAACAGCGCCGGAGCGCGCTTTGCCCAAATCCCCGGCGTTTGCGCCATGACCGACGTTACCGGTTTTGGCTTACTGGGGCACTGTTTGGAGATGACAGCCGGGAGCGGACTCTGTGCAGAGGTTGTTTTTGACAAAGTGCCGCGCATTGCCGGTGTGGAGACGCTCATTGAACAAGAGTGCATCCCCGGCGGCACCTTTCGCAACTTTGAGAGTTACGGCCACAAAGTATCGCCCCTTAATCCAATGCAAAAAGCGCTCTTATGCGACCCGCAAACGAGCGGGGGACTGCTGATTGCCGTACTTCCCCAAGCCGTGCCGCAACTTTTGGCCGCAGCACGGGAAGTCGATTGCCCTCTATACGAAATCGGACACTTTCTTTCGTGTGATTCGTCCCAACAATTTAGCATGATTGTCACTTGAAACAGGGCAGGAAAGACGGCATGAACGCCAAAATTCTCAAGCTGGCGATTCCCTCCATTGCCTCAAGCATCACCGTGCCTTTGGTGGGCATGGTGGATGTGGCCATTGCCGGACGTTTGGGCGACGCAGCCTTTATTGGGGGCATTGCCATTGGCGCCATGCTCTTTGACATGCTCTACTGGAACTTGGGCTTTTTGAGGGTGGGTACAGCTGGACTGACCGCACAGGCTTACGGACGGCGGGACTTTAAGGGAGCGATGAAAGCATTGGTGCAGTCCATGGCTACAGCGCTCTTGTCGGCGGCAGTGGTGTTGTTGATTCAGTATCCGTATGTTTGGGGGATTTTCAAGTTTGTCAAATGTTCGGCAGAGGTGGAGCACTATGCACGGATGTACTTTGCCGTGCGCGTTTTTGCCGCACCCGCTACGCTCAGCCTTTTTGCGCTGAGGGGCTGGTTTATTGGCATGCAAAACACCGTCTCGCCCATGATTATTGAGTTTGTGGTCAATGGGGTAAATATTCTCGTGAGCATCTACTTAGTCTTTTATGCAGGTATGGGCGTCCATGGAATCGCTCTTGGGACAGTCATCGCACAATACGCCGGCTTAACTTGTGGACTCACTCTGTGGACAATATACTACAGGAAGTTGAGAAAATATATCGACTGGGCAGCCTGTATCAAGGCAAAAGACATAGGGCGATTTTTTGCCCTAAACGGCAATCTTTTCTTTAGGACGCTTTGTATGTTGCTGATATATTGTGGTTTTGAAATTCTTGCTGCCCGTTATGGAGATATGGTCTTAGCAGTCAGCACCATTATGATGAAGTTGATGCTGCTCTATTCATACGTTGTGGACGGATTTGCCTACGCAGGCGAGGCGCTTTGCGGTCGGTTTATTGGGGCAAAAGATTTGGTCTCCTTGCGGCGCTCCGTCCGCCTGCTGATGATTTGGGCGGTGGGCATAGGAGTGGTCTCGACCTTTTTGTATCTTTTGGGCGGCGAGTCGTTGTTGGGCATCATGACCTCTAACCAAGAGGTGATTGCCGCCGCCGGAGTGTTTTTGCCATGGCTCTTGGTAATGCCCACCTTCTCCTGCATCGCCTTTATGTGGGACGGAATATTCATTGGAGCCACCGCCGTCCAATCGCTCAGAAACGTGATGATTCTTGCCGCAATTGGATTTATTATAGGATATTATGCGACCGAATCGTTTGTGGGCGTACACGCCCTTTGGGTGGGTTACACCCTACACTTGCTTATCCGGTCGGTCTATATGACTGCTGTGGCGCGTAGGAAGGTGTTTGAAAGGGCAGAGGGCTAAACTACTCCCCAATAATCTTCACCAACACCCTCTTTCGCCGTTTCCCATCAAATTCTCCATAAAAAATCTGTTCCCAAGTGCCAAAGTCAATGAAGTGTAAATAAATCATCCATAGTCACTTCTGACTGAACGTTGCCCCAATATTCGTTCCGTTTTAAGCCGTAAGTAGTGATCATGGTAATGTGTATCGATTTTCGGGACTTTGTTTCGCGGATGAATGTCGACTTTTTGTTTCGCAGGTTCTCGTCTTGTTTTTTGTCGATAATAAATTCATCGTGAGAA
>WQYK01000147.1 GCA_009781275.1 Bacteroidales bacterium
AGCCTTTACAGATTGAGGCCGCTCCGGAGGAGTTGCGCCAGGTGGTGAGCACGATTGGGCACGTCGATTCGCTCTACATGATCGCCTTGGAGCGGATTCCCCATAACGAATCTTCTGAATTGGCAGTAAAGCAGGCAAAAGCGATGTTGGCAGTGCAGAGAGGGTTGCTCTTTCCCAGTTTGTCGGTGGGCGCAGACATCTCTTCCCGCTTTTTTAATACCTACAGGAATGAGTCCGGCGCCACGATTCCCTTTGGAACGCAGCTATCCAACAACGCATCCGAATACGTTGGACTTACCCTGCGTATACCCATTTTCAACGGCTTGAGTCGTGCATCCAACATGCAACGGGCCAAGCAAAACCTAAGAATCGCAGAAGCCAACCATAGCGACCTTCTGCAAGAAGTCTACAAAGAGGTACAAAAGGCGGTTCAGTCGCTCAACGCCTCTGTAAAAGCTTACGAACAAGCGCTCAAGCAAGAGCGTGCAAGGGAGTTGGCATACCAGATCAATGTAAAGAAATACGACGAAGGACTTATCTCCATCATAGAACTCTACACCAGCGCCAATATGTTGTTGGGCGCCAAAATCGAAACCATTGGAAACCGCATGAAGATGAACGCCCAACGCCGTATTGTAGCCTATTACGAAGGAATCCCTTTAGTGACTGAATCATGAAATTTGTTTTAAGAAACCTCTACCTTGGCGGCGTCTACACCCTGATCAATTTGCTGGGGATGGCCGTTAGTCTTACCGCCGCCATCTTTATCATGCTCTGGATTGAGGATGAACGCAATTATGATGGCTTTCACAACAGGAGCCAAGATATTTATCAGACAGTAGTCACCTTTAGCATGGACGGCAAAGCGTTTCACTGGAAGTCCTCTTCTACGCTGATGGGGGTCTATGCAAAGAACGAAGTTCCTGAGATTGAAGCTGTATGCCGGCTTGGTACGGGCAACACGGCTTTTAAGCGCAATGAGGCAGAGACCGGCGGACTTAGGATTGGCATGGTCGATCCCGAATTCTTCTCCATATTTAATTTTCCCCTTTTAGAAGGAAACAGCTTAGATCCGTTTCCCGACAACCGTTCGGTTGTGCTGTCTCAGAAAACAGCTCAGATTTTGTTTGGAACAGAGCCGGCCATTGGCCAGATTGTGTATGGAGACCAGCAGAGGGCTTTTAGGGTAACCGGAGTGATGAAAGAGATGCCCGAGAACACCATGTTCAGAACAAATGTTGACGCCCTCTTCTCTTTTGAGATGATGTATGAAGGACGTCAACGGGAAGAGATTGACTATTGGGGCAGGATAAGCATCCTTTGCTTTTTGCTTCTGCAGCCAAACGCCGACGCAGGTGAAGTGGCGCAAAAGCTAACGAACATCCAGCGGGCTAATATGGACGATTTTGAGATGACCTATCAGTTGCAGTCGATAAAAGAGAATCGTTTTTACAATGCCGACGGAACAGAGAGCACGTACCTGCAGTCGTGCCGCCTCTTTACCATAGCCGTTGTGGTGTTGTTGCTCATTGCGTGTATCAATTATGTAAATTTAGTGACGGCGCGTCTCTCCAAGCGGAATCGGGAGATCTTTGTGAAAAAGGCGATGGGGGCCAAAAAGTCGCTTCTTTTTATTCAATCTATCGGGGAGTCGGGCGTCCTCTTCCTCTTTTCACTGATCTTAGCCTCCGGATTGCTTGCGGCGCTCTTTCCCTTTTTTAGAGAGCTGTCGGGCAAAAACCTGCCCTTTAACCTCTTTTCTATCTCTACGCTGACCATTTTTGGCGCTACTTTCCTCTTTATCCTGATCTTTTCCGGAACGCTTCCGGCCATCAATATTGCGTTTCAAAATCCATTGCAAAGCACGCGCAACACCTTTACGGTCAAGAAAAGGAACATTATTTTAAGGCGCATATTGGTTGTGTTGCAATTTGTAGCGGCAACGGTGCTCATTTTGGGAGCAATCACCATGAATCGCCAACTTGCTTATATTCAGGAGATCGACCTTGGGTACCAGCGCGAGCATGTCATCACCTTTAGGATGAACGAATCCCTATATGGTCGTTACGACGCCATCAGGGCTGACCTTTTGCAGCACGCTTCTATAAAGGGAGTGACTGCAGCTTCTCAGAACATTGTAAACGTAGGCAGGGTGGCCGGATGGGAAGGAAAGGATGGGCAAATGTTGATATTGAGCGTCTTAAACATAGACGCCGACTTCATCCCCACCATGGGAATCGAGTTGCTGGCCGGAAATAACTTTAGCCGTACGGCTGCCGACGCCTCTTACTTTATCCTAAACGAAACGACCGTAAGAGAGGCAGGCATAGAGGGCGACCCCATTGGGCAATCATTTAACTTTTTAGAGATAGACGGAACCATTATTGGCGTGGTAAGAGATTTTATATTCAAAGATTTACGCAATGAGATGGGGCCGCTGGTACTGATGGGAAGCCCGCTTCCGTCGGTGGTGTATGTAAGAACGTATCCCGACGCTTCTGCCGAGGCAGTAGCCGAAATAGAGCGGGTTTGGAAAAATCGTTGTCCGGAGACGATCCTTGACTACGCTTTTATGGAGGCTCAATTTGAGAGGCTCTACAGATCCGATTTTCGTTCCAAAGACCTCTTCTTCTGCTTTGCCCTCATTGCCATCTTAGTGTCGTGCTTGGGACTGTTTGGATTGGTCACCTTTACGGCCGAGGCCAAAACCAAGGAGATCGGGATTCGCAAAGTAATGGGCGCCGGCATTGGCTCAGTAGTTGCCATGATTTCAAAGGAGTTTCTGATCCTGATCGGCATTGCCATCCTGATTGCCTTTCCCCTGGCCTACTATTGGCTGATCCGGCTGCTACAGGGATTTGCCTACAGAGTTCCCCTGTCGATATGGATCTTTATATGGGCAGCCATCATTACTGTGTTGCTCACCATGCTCACCTTAGCCTGGAAAGCGTTTAAAGCAGCCATGGCCAACCCCGTAAAAAGTATCAAATCAGAATAAAACAAATCATCAATCATCAATCATCAATCATCAAACATAACCACCATGGACCGCATTATCGAAAAAAAGAAAGGACTAAAGAAGAAACACATCCCCTACATCTTAGGAGCAGCCGCGTTGCTATTCTTTGTGAGTTGGCTCATTTTTGGAGACCACTCCTCAACCCTGCGCGTAGAGGTGCGCACAGTAAGCATAGAGACCGTACAAAACGGATTGTTCAACGACTATATCCGCCTAAACGGACAGGTACAGCCCATCAACATCATTCAGTTGAGCGCCATTGAGGGCGGAATGGTCGATACCAAACTGATAGAAGAGGGGGCAATGGTCAAACAGGGCGACGTCATTATCCGCCTGACCAACCCTATGTTGAGCCTGCAAATCCTCGACAGTGAGGCGCAGTTGGCCGAAAAACAGAACTGGCTGCGCAACACCCTCGTGGACATGGAGCGGGAGCGTCTAAATTTGAGACAGGAGAAGCTAAGATTAGACCTCGATGTCGAGAGAAGAAAACGTAAGTTTGAGCAATACCAGCAACTCCACGACGAAAACCTCACTTCTAAAGAGGAGTACCTGCAGGCCAAAGAGGACTACGAATTTGGCGTTCGCCAGCGCGACTTGGTGATTGAACGTCAGAGACAGGACTCGATTTTTCGTGGCGTACAGGTGGAGCAAATGGAAGAGAGCTTAGCCAATATGCGCCGCAACATGACCATGATCCGCGAGCGGGTTGAGAACCTCAATGTAAAAGCGCCCATTGGCGGACAGTTGGGATTGCTGGACGTAGAGATCGGGCAATCGATTGGCTCCGGTCAAAAGATCGGACAGATCAACGTCCTCTCCGACTACAAAATCGAAGCGATGGTAGACGAGCACTACATTGACCGTGTCCGCACCGACTTAGCCGCCACCTTTGAGCGGCAGGACAAGAGGTTCAACTTGCGTGCGCGCAAAATCTATCCCGAAGTGCGCGGCGGACAGTTCAAAACCGACTTTGTATTTACCGACGAGCGCCCCGACAACATCCGTACCGGCCAAACCTACTACCTCAACCTTGAGTTGGGACAACCCTCTCAAGCGATCCTCATTCCCCGCGGCGCCTTTTACCAATCGACCGGCGGACGCTGGATTTACGTGGTGAGCGCCGACGGAACGACCGCTCAAAAGCGGGCGATCAGAATCGGAAAGCAAAACCCTCAGTATTACGAAGTACTGGAGGGATTGGATGCTGGCGAGCGGGTGATTGTTTCGAGCTATGAAACATTTGGGAACAATGAACGTCTTATTTTAAAGTAGAATCCATATAATCGTTGCAACCATGAATCTTCTCCTTGCTTTTCGCTCTCTTTTTAAGAAAAACCAGGGCAACCTAATCAAAATTGTGTCGTTAGGACTTGGACTCGCCGCAGGGCTTATCCTGATTACCAA
>WQYK01000148.1 GCA_009781275.1 Bacteroidales bacterium
ACCGACCATGGAAACATGTTTGGCGTAAAGGAGTTCCTAAAAACGGCAGAGAAATATCCCCAAGTCAAACCCATTATTGGGTGTGAAGTCTATCTATCGCCGGATGGGAGGACAGTGCGTCGCGGAAAAGAAGACCAAAGCAGCAACCACCTGATACTATTAGCAAAAGATATTACAGGATACAAAAATTTAGTCAAATTGTCCTCTCGGGCGTATACAGAAGGCTTCTACTACAAGCCGCGCATTGACCACGATTTGTTGCAGCAATACCACCAAGGCTTGATTGCCTGCTCCGCATGTTTGGCAGGAGAGATACCGTCGCTGTTGTTGGACGGAAAACGTGAAGAGGCATCTTCCCGCGCTGCCTGGTACAAACAACTTTTTGGAGACGATTTTTACATTGAGATTCAAAGGCAAAAGTCCAAAGATCCCTCTTTGCAGGAGGTATATGAAGAGCAGCAACGAATCGAAAAAACATTGATTGAAATCGCAGTCCAACACAACATTAAAATAATCGCCACCAACGATGTACACTTTGTTGACGAAGAAGACGCCATGGCGCACGATCGCCTCATCTGTATCAACACCAACTCCGATGTAAATGACCCCAAGCGGTTGCGGTACACCCGTGAAGAGTATTTCAAAACAAACGCAGAGATGGCGGAACTCTTTAAGGACTTGCCACATGCGCTTGAAAACACATGGGAGATAGCAGAAAAGATAGAACGATATTCCATCGACAGCAAGCCGATTATGCCCCACTTTCCCATTCCGCCCGATTTTGAAGACGCAGACGCCTACTTGCGTCACCTTACCCTCAAAGGGGCCATGGATAAGTATGGAGAGATAGACGAGTCGTTACAGAAACGGATTGACTATGAATTGGAGACGGTCAAAAAGATGGGATTCCCCGGATACTTCCTGATTGTTCAGGACTTTATTCTTGCTTCGCGGGAAATGGGTGTATGGGTCGGACCCGGACGTGGCTCCGCCGCAGGCTCAGTAGTTGCCTATTGTTTGGGAATCACTCTGATAGACCCCATTAAATATGGTTTACTCTTTGAACGATTCCTCAACCCCGAACGAATTTCGATGCCCGACATGGATATTGACTTTAGCGACGACGGGCGGAGTAAAGTGCTTCAATATGTTGAGGAGAAATATGGAAAAGACCATGTATCTCATGTAATCACCTTTGGCACCATGGCTGCCAAAAGCGCCATTAGAGATGTAGCCCGGATTCAAGGTCTCCCTCTGCCGGAGTCCGATCGTTTGGCAAAGATGGTTCCCGATCGCCTACCTGACAAGGATGGCGCTCCTCAGCCGGTCACTTTGGCAAACTGCCTCTCCTCCCTTTCTGAATTCAAGGAGGAGATGAAGTCAAAAAACTCTTTGATCCCAAGCACGTTGGAATATGCAAAAAAGTTAGAAGGCTCGATTAGACACACCGGTGTACATGCCTGCGCCATTATTATTGGCCGTGAACATCTTATGGAGCATATTCCCCTCTGTACCGTTAAAGATAAAGAGACGGGAGAGGAGATGTTGGTCTCTCAGTACGAGGGGTCGTGCATAGAAGAGGTGGGAATGTTAAAGATGGACTTTTTGGGATTGAGGACACTCTCTATCCTACGTGAAGCCCTTGACAATATCAAAAAAGAGCGCGGTATAGAGATAGACTTGGATACCTTGCCGTTAGATGACGCCAAAACGTATGAGCTCTTTAGCCGTGGCGACACAGTAGGTGTATTTCAGTTTGAATCAGTTGGAATGCGTAGATGGTTAAGTGAGCTTAAACCCAATCGCTTTGAAGACCTTATTGCCATGAACGCCCTCTTTCGCCCAGGCCCCATGGAGTACATTCCCAACTTTATTGCCCGCAAACATGGCCGCAGTAAAATTGAGTACGACCTTCCTGAGATGGAGGAGTACCTTGCCGAAACATACGGTATTACCGTTTACCAGGAGCAGGTGATGTTGTTGTCGCAAAAGTTGGCGGGTTTTAGCGGGGGAGAGGCCGACACGCTTCGCAAAGCAATGGGAAAAAAGAACATGAAGACGATGAAAGAGCAGGAGAAGCTCTTTAAGGAGGGAGGAGTCCAATTGGGTCACCCCAAGGAGAAGCTCAAAAAGATATGGGACGATTGGGTCAGCTTTGCTCAGTACGCCTTTAATAAATCGCACTCAACTTGCTATGCCCTATTGGGCTACCAAACCGCGTACCTAAAGGCCAACTATCCGGCAGAATTTATGGCGGGCTTGTTTAGCCGCAACTTAGATGATATGGGCGAAATCTCCAAATATATGGATGAGTGCAAGCGCATGGGATTAACGGTATTGGGGCCTGACATCAACGAGAGCGGAATGAATTTTACTGTAAACGCTCAGGGCGCTTTGCGTTTTGGTCTGGGCGGAATCAAGGGAGTAGGCTCTGCCTCCATCGAAATGGCAGTACAGGAGCGGGTATCAAATGGAGCTTTTACATCTATCTATCATTTTGTGGAGCGGGTGAATCTCTCTGTATTAAATAGAAAGACGATGGAAAACCTGGTCTATGCCGGCGCCTTTGATTCTTTTGACACGATTGAACGCGCCGACTACTTTGTTGCCAACGAGAAAGGCGAAATTTTTTTAGACCAACTGCTCAGATACGGAAGTAAAATACAGTTAGACAAACAGAGTAGGGCAAACTCCCTCTTTGATATGGATATTGCCGTTCCGGCGGTACGTCCCGTTCCGGTTAGGGCAGAGAATGTTTCGGATATTGAGTTGCTCAACAAAGAGTGTGAATTGGTGGGAATGTACCTCTCTGCTCATCCATTGGATAGCTATGCATTCGAAATCAAGCACTTTACTACCCACTCCCTGCCCGAAGCCGCCGAACTGCTGAAAGAGGTTGCAGCCGAGGGTAGGGCTCCCGAAAAGGAGAAAGAGTTGTGTTTGGCAGGCATCGTTACTTCGGTCAAAAAGGCGGTGGCAAAAAAGTCGGGCAAACCCTTTGCCACCTTTACGGTAGAAGATTTTAAAGGCTCACTCACTTTTTCGCTGTTTGGCAAGGATTATGAGAATTTGATGAGCTATATTGATCCGGGTCTTGCCCTCTTTATTCGTTGCCAGCCGCAGTCCCGCTTTGGCGGAAATAACAACGAATGGGAGTTAAAAATAAACAGGATCAGCCTGTTGGCAAATATTAAAGATGAGTTTGTGAGGCAAGTTTGCCTAAAAATTGCGGTAGAGATGATTACGCCGGAATTCCGCAAAGAACTGGCGGCGATTCTCAAAGAGCACCCCGGATCCGTACACTTAAAGATAAAACTGATTGATCAGGCCAATCAGATGGCGGTGGACTTCTTCTCCCGTTCGATTCGCGTGTCGATGAATCCCGGATTGGTGGCGTTCTTAGAACGGCACGGGATTGCGTATGAGATTTGAGCCTTTACTTCACCCCAAACTTATAGACACACTGATGAAAATATTGCTGTCCGGGCTCCAGAACTGTAGACGGGAAATCAGGATGATTGGGGGAGTCGGGGTAGTGCTGCGTTTCTAATGCAAACGAAGCGCGAAAGTCGTAACTCTTTCCTTCTTTTCCCTTTAACGCACCGTCAAAGAAGTTGCCGCCATAAAACTGAATGCCGGGTTCGGTAGTCCATACCTCCAATGTGCGTCCCAAAACGGGCTCATAGACCACGGCAGCCAGCTCCGGTTGGTCGGCGGTGGTGCGGTCAATGACCCAACTGTGGTCGTAACCGCGACCAAAAACCAACTGTTCAAAGTCGGAATCAACCCGCTCGCCAATGACTGTCGGGAGTCGGAAATCCATAGGTGTGCCCTCTACCAAAGCGATCGAACCGTAGGGGATCAACGTGGCATCAACGGGGATGTAGTTGGATGCGTTCAACATCATTACATGGTCGTTAATGGTTCCGTTGCCCGCTCCATGCAGGTTAAAGAAGGAGTGGTGGGTGAGGTTGACAACCGTGTTTTTATCAGTGGTGGCTTTGTGTGTGACAACCAGTTCGTTGTCATCGGTTAGTTGATAGGTCATGTGGACGGTGAGCGTACCCGGATAGCCTTGGTCGCCGTCGGGGGAGACCAAAAGAAATTCGATGACTTGCCCCTCCACGTGGCAGACGTCCCATACAAGCATGTCAAATCCTTTTACTCCGCCGTGCAGTGAATTGGGGCCATTATTGACAGGGAGCGAGTAGGTTACGCCATCGAGCGTAAAGCTGCCTCCTGCAATGCGGTTGCCGTAGCGTCCTATGGTGGCGCCAAGGAAGCGCTCGGTGGTTCCGTAATGGACATATTTGTTTATGTGGTCATGCCCCAACACAATGTCCTCAAATTTTCCGTCGCGGTCGGGAG